>SKKC01000292.1 GCA_007121695.1 Spirochaetales bacterium
ACCGAGATCGTCGGATGTTTCCGTCGGGCCGAGGCCGAGTTCGGACAGCTGCCGTTCGGTGAGCGGGTCGGCTGCGCTGCCTGCCCCCGTGCGCATGGGAGGGGTTGGCTCTACGGTAGTCCAGCCGCGATTCGCAACCCAGATTTCGGGCCAGGCGTGAGCGCTGAGCCCGGACACCGTACGCGAGACAGTCGCTGTGTCATCATCATCCTGATCCGGCATAAACACCAGAAAACCCGTGACATAGCGCGTCGGTATTCCCGACAGTCGCGCGAGCACGACAAAACTTGTTGCGAACTGCACGCAGTATCCTTCCCGCGTATTGAAGAGAAACTGCTCGACGAAGTCTGTCCCGCGTGGTCCCGGGCTCGTGTCGAGGGTATAGCGAAACCCGCTGGAAATGTGCTCGAGAATCAGATCGACTGCCACCTGCTGGTCTCCGCCGGCCTCGCGTCGGATGTACTCGCCGAGCTCGCGAACCGACGCGGGAAGGTCGCCAGGAAGCTGCAGGTACGTGCCGGTTGCACGCACTGCGAGCGCTGCTTCGCGAAGCCCTTCGTGGAGAACGACCGATGCACCGCGCAGCGGGGGGCGAACAAAGCGGAAGCCGGTGTCCCGCTGACCGCGCATGGCGACACGCCCGGGACTGTCCGCAGAAGCGACGTGACGGGTGGTGAGTGTATGTGGCAGGGCTTCGAACAGGTCGCTCAGGAAGGTAATCGTTATGGTGTTGCCGCGCGGCGGGAAGTCACGGAACAGATCGCGGCCGTCGGTCTCCGCTGCTTGCTGCATCCGCGAGCTGCGCTCCCAGCTGTTCCCCGTGTACACGTCGAACACGCCGGTGCGCAGGTACAGTACGTCTCCGGGGCGGCCTTCGATTTCCATGACCTGCCGCTCGGACAGAGAAACCCGTCCGGAAAGATTCCTCGTATCGAACTGTGCGTTAAACATCCCGACGCCAAGATCGAGGCCCAGGCGCGGAAAGCGGCGAACGAGCACGCCGCGCAGACCGGGCGAAACGACTTCGTCAATGAACCGATTCCCCGCCGGCTCGTCCGTGAGAAGCCAGGGGAGCGCGAGTATGCATACGGCAGCGCCCAGGAGAAGCATGCGGGTCGTGCGTATGTGGCCACTTCCATACAGCAGAATGGTGATACACGCGACAGGAATCGCGGCTATGAGCAGCCACAGGTTCACAAGAGCCATGCCCGCCACCGTGAGAATCAGGAGGCTGGTGGCTGCAATAGCTGGAAGACCTCCGTGACGGGATACACTCGCTGCGATTGCCGCTGACGGAATGGTGACGACCATAACAAAGATACGCGAGATCGCGATAGAGGAACGCAGGCTGGCGTTGCTTTGGAACCAGAGCTCGTAGAGTTCCTGGGGCACGATCAGAATGCGCGCGAGCACGACCGCGACGCCAAGGATCAGAAGCATGCCTGCGATTTTTCGGTCACCAGACACGACGGTAAGCAGCAGATAGGGGATTACGACGACAAGGCTGTCGGTTGCACCCATGACGATTGCGGTAACGAGGGGAGGTGCGAGCGCCAGAACAATCGCAAGCGGCGTTTTCATAGCAGCAGCACCCGTGTGTCGTCGGATGTCTGCCGTATCGTGTGTATCTGTCCGGCAGACCATGCTGTTGTGACACCAATAACGGTCCATGCCTGCTGAAACAGCTCGCTATCGGGCATCTGTGTCAGAACCACCACCTCCGCGGCCGTCGCCGGTGCACCGTGGAGCATGGTGCGTATCTGCGCGGTGGGCCGGGGACCGTCGGCGAATCGAATTGTCCTGCTCGCGTGGTGCAGCGAGGCCAGGTCCAGCGGAGTCCCGGAGTCCAGGCGGAACTCGCCGTCCGGGACCGTCCGGCCGCGAAACGGAATGTGCGCCGACTGCAGGTCTGCGAGCAGGCGAAGGAATACCTCTACCAGCGTATCTTCGCTTGAAAGGACCTGTTCGCGATCTGCCCATCCTCGCCTTGTATCGAGAAAAATCGCAAGTTCGGGATCGGCACCGGGTTCAAAGTCGCGAATATAGGGAATGCCGGTGGCGGCCATTCGTCGCCAGGCAATATGCCGCGCAGGCATACCCTCGCGATACTCCAGAAGTCCCCGCAGCATCGAAAAATCCGGACTCCGGCCGAAAGCCGACATTTCTGCACCGCCGTAGCCCTGTACGTTCTGTATCGCGGGGACGGGGGTGTCGGCGCGGGGAAGCACGTCAATGTATTCGTCGGCGAGGCGAAACGACACGGTGACCCAGCCAAGGACATCGCGGTAGACCACCGGTCCACGGCTGATCCGGTACCGCCCCCGATGCTGCAGCGAAAGCTGCTCCTCGACCGTACGGATGCCCGAAGACCAGACTGAAACGCGCATGGTGCGGTCTGCGCAGACAGCATCCGCTTCGTCTCCCTCTTCAAGCGGACCCGAGACGAAAACGGCCGCGTCCAGCCCCGGGAACGAAAGCAGACCGGAGTTCAGGATGGTGTATCCGACTCTGAGCGTGTCGCCCCGGGTATACGTCGGGGAGAGGCGATACGGCCGCACCGAAAGCGATCGAAGGCAGCGTACGATATGGATCAGATTCATGCCTGCAGCGATAGCGAGGACGGCGGCGAGATACGCAAACGGTCCGGCCAGATACGCTGCTGCCAGATACAGGACGCTTCCGGCGAAAATGTACATAGTCATGCTTCGGATGTGAAGCCTGAGTTTCATGATCAGTCCGCAAGCCTGCTTGGTACGGGGATTTCCTCCGTAAGCGCCCGTACGAGGTCCGCGGCCGTGAGTCCGCTGAGACGCGCCTGTTCGGCACGCACGAGTTTGTGCGGCACAACGAAGGGAAGCGCGGTCTGCACGTCTTCGGGGATTACATAGTCGCGGCCATCCATGTACGCATAGCCCTGCGCGGCCCGCATGATATGCATGCTGCCTCGCGGACTTAATCCGAGACGCAGAGACTCGCTTTCCCGCGTTCGAGCGGCTATCCTGGCGATGTAGGTTTCCACCCGTCGGTCCATGCGTATCTCACGGACAATCCTGCGTATCTCGCGCAGCTCGCCGCCATCCATGACCGGTTCAATAGCGCGCAGGGGATCGGCGTGGCGGAAGCGATGCAGAATGCTGCACTCCTCGTCGATGCTCGGGTACCCCGGGTGCAGGCCAATGCCGAAGCGGTCGAGCTGCCCTTCGGGAAGCTGGAACGTGCCCGCAAACTGAACGGGATTCTGTGTGGCCATGACGAAAAAGGGATCGGGAAGATGCCGTGTAACCCCGTCGACGGTTACAGCGCCTTCCTGCATGGCTTCGAGCAGCGCGCTCTGCGTGCGGGCGCTGGCCCTGTTAATTTCATCTGCCAGAATAAACTCGTGCATAACCGAGCCCGCACGGAAACTGAACTCCCGGGTCTCCGGACTCCAGACGTTCATTCCCGTAATGTCGCCCGGCAGCAGATCGGGGGTAAACTGTATGCGGCCGAAGTCCAGCCCTGTGGAGCGCGCGAAGGCCTGTGCGAGTGTTGTTTTCCCGACTCCCGGAATGTCTTCTACCAGAACGTGCAGCCCGCTCAGAAACGCGACGACAAGCGCACGGATCTCCGCCTCGTTGCCAACAATAACCGTCTGAATGGACGCTTCTATGGACGCAGCTTTCATTGCTCCAGAGCATACCAGTCAACCGGCTTGTCGGACAGACTTACAAAGATATTTTTCGTCTGCGAGAACTCGGACAGCGCATGCATGTGTACTTCCCGGCCGAACCCACTCTGCCGGTATCCACCGAAGGGTGACCCGCTGGGGACAAGATTGTACTCGTTGACCCAGACTGTCCCGGTCCGGATCTGTCGCGCTACGCGCACTCCACGCGCCCAGTCACGCGTCCACACGCCGCCAGCAAGGCCGTACACGCTGTTATTCGCAATGTCGACTGCGTGCGCTTCGTCGCGGAATGGAATAACACACAGTACCGGACCAAAGATCTCTTCCTGCGCAATGACAGAGTCAGGATCGACGTCGGCGAACAGGGTCGGTTCAACGTAATATCCCCTGTCAAAGGCACCGCCGGTGAGTCGTCGTCCTCCGCACAGCAGACGTGCCCCGCTGTTCTGCCCCTCCGCAACGTATGACTCGACCCTGCGCCACTGTTCGTCGCTGATAAGCGGTCCAAGGCGCGTGGTTTCGTCGAGCGGATCACCTGGCCGGATGGAGCGAAACCGCTGCACAAGTTCCTCGAGCACGCTCTCGTACACGTCTTCGTGGACCAGGAGTCTGCTTCCGGCGTTACACATCTGGCCGCTCGCAAACAGGATGCTCATGGGAGCCGTTACGAGCGCTTTCTCCATTGGCGCATCGGGGAACAGGATGTTGGCACTTTTCCCCCCGAGTTCGAGCAGGCAGGGAACGGTCCGTTCGGCTGCAGCTGCAGCAACGCGACGACCGGTTTCCGGCGAGCCGGTGAAGCTCAGAATGTCCACACGAGGATGAGTGCACAGCGCCGCTCCGGTGCGTCCGTCTCCGGTTATCACGTTCAGAACGCCCGGTGGCAGCACGCTGTCGGCGATGCGTGCAAGTTCGAGTATCGAAAGCGGGGCGAGTTCAGCAGGCTTGATAACGCAGGTGTTGCCTGCCGCGAGCGCCGGGGCAAGCTTCCACCCGGCGATCAGAAAGGGGAAATTCCATGGAACGATAAGCCCGGCGACGCCGTAGGGTTCGCGCTCGATCATGCTGTAGCTGTCCGGGGTGTGCTGGACAAGTTCGTCCTGGTGCACCCGCACAGCCGAGGCGACGTACCGAAACTGGTCCACCGTTGCAGCGACGTCTTCGCGTGTCTCGACCACCGGCCGACCTGTGTCGCGCGCCTCGATGCGGGCAAGACGTTCGCTCTCGGCAGCAAGCGCGTCAGCGAGCGAGAATAGAACGTCTGACCGCTCGGTGCGCGATCTGCCAGCCCAGGCGGCAGACGCATCGCACGCCGCCTGTACTGCCTGGTCGACGACCGTCACGTCCGCGTCGTATACCTCTGCCAGGATACTCCCGTCTGCCGGAGCCAGAACCTGCCTGCGTGTTTCATCGGCACGCTGCGACGGAGCAGATATAAAAGAACCGTGTATGAATGATGAGTACGTCCGTTGTTCGTGCATGGTGGTAGTGTATAAAAAAACCGGACGCCTGTCGCCGACTGCAGCGCAGGGCAACGGACATCCGGTGGAGTCATCTGCGACTCAGCGTCTAGTCAATGAGCCCTGCCGAAACCAGAAAGTCCCGGGCAATGTCTTCCGGCTCTTCACCGTCGTCGAAGCGTCCGTTCAGTTCGGCCATGGTCGCGTCGTCGAGCATGCCACCGAGAATGTTCAGCGTTTCGAGAACCTGCGGGTATCGTTCGATCAGCTCCATGCGTACGACGAAGGATCCGGAGTAGTCGGGAAACCACTCGAGGTCGTCTTCGAGCATCACCAGGTCGAGCGTCTGTATCCGGGGGTCGGTCGAGAACGCTGCGATCGCGTCGACTTCGCCCTGATCGATTGCGGTATACATGAGGGCATACTGCATGGTGACAAGGTCCGCAAACTCGATGCCGTAGTGATCGCTCCAGCCGGGGTATGCATCGGGGCGAATGTCGAAGTTATCGTCTCCGGCAGCAACCCAGTCGCCGGCGACCGATGCCAGATCGCTTGCATTTCGCAAGCCATAGCGCTCGGCGTCTGCGCGGCGCACTGCCCACACGTAGGTGTTGTTGAAACCGAGGGGTTCTG
>SKKC01000046.1 GCA_007121695.1 Spirochaetales bacterium
CTCTGCCACGCGGGGCTGGGCCTGGATGAACGGCGTGCTGTCGGCCATCGCCTGCATCCATGCGAAGCCCTCTTCCTGACCGAGGGTCTCGTAGACGTCTTGGCGGACGGGGATGGCGCCGGCGCGCGCGTAGAGCATCTGCGCGTCGAAGGACAGGGCCCAGCGCATGAACTCCAGCGCGGCCTGCTTGCGCGCGTCGGGCAGGTTCTCCGGGATGCCCATGACCCAGATACCGGACATGGTCGCGCGGCTGTCAGCGGTCGGTCCAGGAACGATCGTGGCCTGCACCAGGCCCTGCACGATGGACTGCTCGGGGTTCTCGAAGTTCGGTGCGGCGGCGCCGACGACGTGCGCCATGGCCGCGCGGCCGCTCTGCATCAGCGACAAGGCCTCGGCCTCGGGAACGGACCCTGGTACGTGACCGGGAAGGATACCCGAAACAACGTTGTCTTCGTTTCCCATGCGGAGCGTGTGGCCGACGCGGCACGCGGACGTCTATATTTAACAGGGTTTAACTGGATTGGAGCCGTTCCCGGCGACGGCAGATACGGCGTGAAGCTCCGGCACGGGCCGCATATAGAGCCGTGTACCATGCACCATTGCGACGGCGAGGCGGGTAGTGTCATCATCGACCTTGACCATGCCGATCGTGGAGCCGCGCCGGGTCAGTTCGGCATCCTGTATCACGGAGACCGTTGCCTCGGCGGCGGCATGATTACCGAGTCGGAGCCCGGCCAGCCGTCGCCGGTCTCAAAGGATTCAAAGACATGCGTGTCCTGATCGTAGAAGACGACGAAAAAATTGCTTCCTTCGTACAGAAGGGACTGTCGCAGTCCGGGTACGCAGTTGATGCGGTACGAACCGGGGAAGACGGGTATTCCTATCTTCGACAGACAGACTACGACGCGGCAGTTGTCGATATCATGCTCCCGGGCATGGACGGCCTGTCCATGGTCCAGCGCATACGCGACGAGGGTGTTCAGACACCAATCATTATTCTGAGCGCGAAACGCTCAGTCGAAGACCGTGTCAAGGGAATACAGACCGGCAGCGACGACTACATGACCAAACCTTTTTCGTTCGCTGAGTTACTCGCTCGCCTGCAGGCGCTTATACGCCGGGCGGGAATGGGGGGCGGGTCCACGAAACTCCAGGTGGGCGATCTCACGCTCGATCTGCTGAAACACGAGGCGCAGCGCGGTGACACCGTTATCGAGCTGCAGCCGAGAGAATTCTCCCTGCTGGAATACATGATGCGGAACGCCGGGACGGTGCTTTCCAAGACCATGATCATGGAACACGTCTGGAACTATGATTTTGATCCTCAAACGAACGTGGTGGACGTGCTGGTCTGGCGTCTTCGGAAAAAAATAGATGAAGGATACGAACCAAAACTGGTCCACACCGTTCGCGGTGTTGGCTACGTCCTTAAAGTCAGCTAAGCGGTTTCTCTCACGGACCTACGTCCGCTTGACCGTTCTCTTCTCGTCGCTCTTCCTTGTGGGCGCGGTGGCGTTTTTCGGGGTCAGTCTGTTCAGTCTCTACAACTCCCTGCAGCAGGACGATATTCGGGAGCTTCAGAACCGGCTGTTACAATACTGGGCCCGGTATCAGTCGGGTGGCATCGAGGCGCTTCGAAACGAGATAGACGCCCGCAACATACTCATAGGGGAGCGGCCATTCTTTGTCCGTATTGCCTCCGCGACGAACGAGACGCAGTTTTTCAGTGTCCCGGCCCTGTGGCAGCAGGGATTCCCGCTCCATACCCTGGAAGACGGAGATGTCTCCGACTGGGACGGGGTCAAGGTTCTCTCCTCGGATGTGTTGCCCTACCGGCTCGAGCTGGCGGGTATTCGATTGAGCAACCGGTATTTTCTGCAGGTCGGTTTGAGCACCGAGGGCAGGGATCAGCTTCTTGACCTGTTCCAGCGAAACTTCATGATCATTTCGGCGGCAGTGGTACTCATGAGTCTGGCACTCGGACTGCTGCTGGCGTACCGTGTGCTGCGTCCTGTGCGCGATCTGAGCACGACAGTTCACAACATTCTCGAGACCGGAAAGTTCGATACAAGAATCCGGCAGGATGATGGACCCCTGAGCCCGCAGGGCGATCTGCGCGAGCTTGTTGTGTATTTCAACGAGATGCTGACACGCATCGAACGCCTTATAGGCGGCATGCACGACGCCCTCGACGCGGTCGCGCACGACCTGCGAACCCCGCTGACCCGTCTGCGGGGAAACGCTGAGCTCGCGCTGAAAGGCGAGGGAAATGAACAGGTCTACCGCGAAGCACTCTCCGATACCATAGAAGAAGCAGATACCATTATGCGCCTTCTGAACACGCTCATGGATATTTCGGAGGCGCAGTCCGGGGCGCTGTCACTGAACCTCGAATACGTGGATGCCGCAGGAGTGCTCCGCGACAGCGCAGACGTATACGAGTATGTCGCCGACGCGAAAGGCGTGCGAATCGAGGTCGGCGACCACAATGGCATTTCCCTGTATGCAGACCCGATACGTCTTCGGCAGGTTCTCGCCAATCTCATTGACAATGCCATAAAGTACTCGACAGCCGGTGGGGCGGTAGAGGTAAGCTGTCTCGCCGTCGGAGCCGGAGTCATGTTCCGGGTCAAAGACAACGGCCCCGGTATATCCCCGGAAGACATGCCGCGAATCTGGAACCGTCTGTACCGTGGGGCGGAATCGCGCAACAAACCGGGACTCGGACTCGGCCTGAGCCTCGTGAAAGCGATAGTCGAAGCGCACCGGGGCACAGTCGAGCTGTTCAGTACCCCGGGGCAGGGAACGGAAGTGCGCTTTGTGCTGCCCTCCGAACCACCGGATTCCGATTACACAAGTGTAATTACTCCGAAACCTTCCTGAAAGGTCTACCGTCTATCTTCTGTCATACACGGAGCGGTCGTCGGAACAATGTTTCGGCTCTATCGTTTCGGACACTATCTACCCCCCAACGCGGGCCGACTGAACACAGCGTCCCCCAACCACACCAATGAGGTCGTCCGCGGCCCCCCGGCTACAGAGCCGGGGGGTTTTTTTATTCTTCGATCGGCCGGGCCGACTCCGGAAACAGCTCGGCAATGAGCGCAGCGAGGCGTTCCGTTTCGACGGGCTTACTCAGGTAGCCGTCCATGCCCGCCTGCAGCAGCCCTTCGCGGTCGCCTGGCATGACGTGCCCGGTTACCGCGACGACCTTCGGTGGTTCGGCGGACCCCTGAGGCGAGCGGGCATGAATTGCTCGGAGCAGATCGATACCGCTCATTCCTGGCATCTGTATATCCGCGAGAACGAGGTGGAACGCGCGTTCTTCAAGCCGCTTCATGGCGTCTGACCCGGATTCAACCGTATCGACGGTGTGTCCAAGCCGCTCCACCATGTGCTGCAGTACGATGCGGCTGATCCGGTCGTCTTCGGCGACAAGCACTGACAGTCCGGGCCTGATTTCCTTTTCAGGTGCGTCCTGTGCGGCAGGTACGTCGGAGACTGTGTCCTCCTGCGTTTCGAACACGAGTTCGGCAGTAAACGTGGACCCTTCGCCGATGGTGCTCGTGGCCCGAATGTCACCGCCCATGAGGCGGGCGAGATGCCGCGAGATCGCAAGGCCGAGGCCGGCGCCGCCGTGACGCCGCGCGATAAAGCGCTCTGCCTGCGCGAAGCGCTCGAAAATCTGATCGATCTTGTCGGCAGGTATTCCCTGCCCGCTGTCCTCGACGGAGATGCGGTACCGCACGTGACGCGGTGGCACCGGTTCACACACGACGTGTACGCGGACGTACCCGCGTTCGGTAAACTTGAGAGCGTTTCCGATCAGATTGGACAATACCTGCCGCGTGCGCGTGCGGTCACCGTGGACTTCGTGAAGCGGCTCCGTACACGCTGTGTCCAGCGTAAGTTCGACCCCCTTCTGCTGTGCGTCGAGCCGGAACTCGCGCACGAGCCGCTCTACAAGACGCGGCACGTCAAACGACTGATTGTCGAGCTCGACGGCGCCGCGTTCGAGACGCGCCAGGTTCAGTAGATCGTTCATGAGCGTCAGCAGGTGTGAACCGGACTCCCGGGCGAGCGCGACGTATTCAGCGTCTTCACTCGACAGGGAATCCGTGTGAACGAGTTGCAGCATGCCGAGCAGACCATTCAGCGGCGTGCGTATCTCGTGGCTCATGCTGGCAAGAAAGTCGTCCTTTGCTTCATTCGCCATGCGCGCCTCTTCGGCGGCGGCTTCGTACTGGCGGGTTCGCTCCTGTATACGCTGCTCGAGAGTCTGTCTATACACGCTGAGCTCGCGGGCCATGTCGTTGAACACGTAGCGGAACGGCTCGAACTCGTGCAGCACCGTATTGGAAATGATCGCGTCGCTTAAGTTCCCGGCGGTCACCTTTTGCACGGCCTCCTGCAGGGCGTCGAGGGGGCGAAGAATGAGCCAGCGGGTCACGAACCACGCAACAACAAGCGTGCCAAAGAGCGTCAGTACGAGCGTAATGATTCTGTTCCGGACGTCGGAGATAGCCGCGGCCTGAACCCGGGACACCGCGATCGCTGCGACAATCGAAGCGTTCCCCGGAATCCCCGGCAGGTCCCGGGCAGAGGCCATGGCGCTCGTCAAACCGTTCCCGCCTACGACGTTCACCTGACCGGGCTGGCGCGCGAGCGCGAGAAACTCGCTCTGCAGATCGGGGGGAATGAAATCTCCCGCGCCGAAATCGGCAGCGCGGTTTATGGCGAAGATCTCTCCCGAACCGTCGATCAGCGAAACCAGGTGCTCATCCGGGCCGGTGATCGTGTCCAGAAAGAAACTCAACCACGTCAGGTCTATGCCCGCATTAATCGTACCTTCAACGGTCCCGTCGTCGCCGGTGAGTGGGTACGAAACGACCACCGTCGGCATGCCGGTAATGACGCCGTAGGACAGGCGACTGAAGCCGACCGACGCATCCTGCATTGCGGTTCGTATGTTTTCCGAGTCGCCGACGAAGACGGATTCAGGAAGTCCTGTCGAACTCGCCCGTATGTAGCCGTCCCGATCTACCGTCGAAAGATTGGTAAAGCGTGGAAACTGTCGGTGCAGACGCTCGAGTTCCCGGGTCGTATCAGGTCCACCGGTCGGGGACATTGCTTCGTTGCCTGCAGCCGTCTGCAGGACTCCCACGGCGTGATCGAGCACATTCAGGACCTGCTCGTATACTCGCGACACGGTTCCCGCGAGATTTTCCGCTTCACGGGTGAACTCGCGGTCAAGCTGGCTCCGGATGGAGAGAACCTCGACCAGAGACAGCGGTACCAGCAGTAGAATAAACACCAGTGCGATCCTGACCGAAATTCGATTGAGAAAAACGCGAAATGACCGACGCAGGCGTGAGGCGAGCTTCATGTACATCCGAGTATAGAGTGATTTTACCTGAAGGTGAAATAGTTCAGGCGCAGGCGATCGGGCTCGAAACCCCGAAATACCAGCGCTATATCGAGCTCTGCGAGGCCGTCTTTCACGCTCAGATCACCGATCGTCCAGCTTCGGTACCCGCGCCAGTGAAGGCTCCGGGTATCGCCGACCTCGCAGGTCCCGAGAAGCCTTCCGTAGGGATTGTTCTCGCGAATCTCAATGGTTCCTGTCGATTCCTTCGCATCCGGGGCGTACGCGGCGAATAGAGTTATCGATGGCTTTTCGCGCAGATCGTGGACTCGTGGGAACAGGATGTGTGCCCCGTCGTGCTGCGGACTCACGTCGAAACC
>SKKC01000042.1 GCA_007121695.1 Spirochaetales bacterium
ACCACCTTCTCGCTTGTACAGGTTCCGAAAGAATACGAGCGGACAGGAATGGTGTTCAGTGTGACCGTGGAGGATATGTGGGGGCGCGAAAGCGACGCCTCCACCCCGATAGTCCTGTAGCCTCGTGCCGCCGCCCTGGCGGACACCGACAACAGTTTGACAGAACACCCAGTTCCGATGAATCTATTCCCCATGTCTCTCACGGATATAACGGGAATAGTTCTCGGTTTCGCGTTCCTCTTCGCGGTACTCGGTGTGGCCAATGCGCTTCGCACGAAGGCTGGCCTCGACGTTTTTGTGACACGAAAGATCGTGCACATCAGCGTCGCGCACTGGTGGCTCATCGCGCTGGCCTTCCATGACTCCGTCCTGCCGGCATTGACAGGGCCGGTCGTCTTCACGGTACTGAACTACATCAGCTACAGGAAGAGCCTCTTTCCTGCCCTCGAATACCGGGACAAGACGGCGAACCTCGGAACCGTGTACTTTCCGGTGTCCCTGATTATTCTCGTCGGTCTGACCTTCGGTGGTGTTCTGCCTGTTGCCGCAGGGACAACCGGGATATTTGTCATGGGCTATGGCGATGGAAGCGCGGCCCTGTTCGGTAAGCTCTATGGCCGCCGTACCTTCTCTATCTTCGGAAATACAAAGAGCTACCTGGGCTGCATAAGCATGTTCGTTGTCGCATTCGCGGTCGCGATGCTTGTCGGTCTGATCGATCAGGGGCGAAGCGCGTCGGTGCCACAGCTGCTTCCGGCGTCGCTCCTCATTGGTTTTGCCGCGATGTTCCTGGAAGTTTTTACGCCTTTCGGCATAGACAATATTACCGTTCCGGTCGGGGTAACGCTACTCGCCGCTTTCCTGCCGGTGACCGGGGCGGCTGCACTGCCATTGATGGTACCGGTTGTGATCGGGCTTGCACTGAACACCGCCGTTGCGCTCACGGCGTATCAACGGCAGTCAGTCTCCGGGAGCGGTGGTATCGCGGGGCTCGCGGTCGGAACGGTTCTTTACGTGGCCTCTCCTGGCCTCTGGGGCCTGCTGATGCTGTTCTTCCTGTCTTCGACGCTTATCGGGAGGTTCCGCAGGCAGGATCGGACGGAAGCCGAGTCCGTACAGGCAAAAGGCTCCCGTCGCGATGCGTGGCAGGTTTTCGCGAACACCGGAGCGCCAACGATCGCGGCACTCCTGTATCTGGTCGGTGGAGGGCAGGCAGCAGTGTTCGCTGCGATAGCAGGCCTGGCCGCGGCAACGTCAGATACCTGGTCAAGCGAGATCGGCGTGCTCAGCCGCAGAAATCCTGTTTCGATACTCACCTTCCGGCCGGTGCCCCCCGGGGTCTCAGGCGGTGTCAGCCTTCTGGGTCTCGCAGCGGGCGCTCTCGGTGCCCTCGCCGTCGGTCTCGCCGGGATGCCGGTGGCACAGAGCATGGGCCTGTCACAGGCCGCGGCAGTTTCCGTTGGCGTGACAGCGTTCGGACTCGGGACCTTCGGGACGATTCTCGACAGTCTGTTCGGCGCCGGGCTTCAGACACGTTACAGACGTCCTGACGGGAGTGTTACCGAACGCGCACGCGCGGACGACGGGTCACACTACACCCGGATACGAGGGATTCCGGGCATTACCAACGACATGGTCAATTTCCTGACGACGGTGTGCGTCACAGCGATTGCCGTCGTACTGGCACTTTAGAACGGATTGCCACCTGTCTCCTGAAGCATCCACGAGAGGTAGGATGGAAGCCCCGATTCGACAGGCACCACAAGAAACTCAGGCACCTCGTAGGGGTGTCTGAGCGTCAATAATCGCGAAATATCGTCTATTCGGTGCTCGGCCGTCTTGCAGATCAGCAGGGACTCGGTTTCCGACTGGACATCTCCATCCCAACGAAAGAAACTCCGTCCTCCGGGAAAAACCTGCACACATGCAGCCATGCGCGCTTCGATAATTTCCCTGGCCAGCTCTTCGGCGATACTCCCGGGTGCGGTAATGAGAGCGATTTTGTGTGGTGAGCGACTCACGCGCTGTGTTCGGCCACGGTTGCCAGCTCTTCATCCTTGAAGATTCTGTCTATGTCCAGAATGATGATGAACCGCTCGTCCAGCTTTCCGATGCCGTTAATGAACTTGTTGTCGATCGCCGTGCCGATGGTCGGTGCAGGCTCGATCTGCTGGTCGTTCAGGCCAATGACCTCCTGCACGGAGTCTGCGAGCGTTCCGATTACCACGGTTTCACTGTCTATGCGTACTTCCATGACAACAATCGATGTATCGATTGTCTGCTCGGTCTTCCCCATGTCGAACTTCAGGCGAAGATCCACCACAGGCACGACGCTTCCGCGAAGATTAATGACCCCCCGCATGAAATCGTGGGTGCGAGGTACCTTTGTCAGGTCGGTAAACTCGAGGACCTCTTTTACTTTTCCCACTTCCACCGCGTACTGTTCGCCGTCGAGGGTGAAAGTCAAATACTGATTGTCAGCTGTCTGAACCGTATCACTCATAACGCTCTCCTTGCCACCTGCACACGCCGGTCGGCCTCAAAATGCTTATCTCCAATTTATACATTAGTTCTCATGTTCGTAAAGAGTAAAATATACCTTTCGCCCCTACTCTTCCCGCAATTCTAATGTGATGGAGTACCGGACAGCTTTGCCTTCAGCCGGTCGAGGGCGCGGCCCTTGATACCAAGACCCGACGAAACCTCTTCAACGGCCTGACCCGCAAGAACCGCCTGCAAGGCTTCGTACTCCTTCCTGCTGAAGCTGACGCTTCCAACCATGTGCTGCTCGAACGCAGCGGTCGCAATCGGGGCGACGGCACGGGCGCAGTCGAGCATAACCTCCGCGTAGGCACGAATCTCGTATTGTGCGTGCGGGTCAATACGCAAGGATAGAAAGTGAAAGAGGTTGTGCAGATCGATCTGCCAGTACCATTGCGTGTACAGACTGATAGGCAGGTTCACACGGGCAAGCTCCCGCGCTACCCCGGCATCCACCCGCTCGAGATACGCCTTGTAGGCCTGATCCTGCTCTGCACGCAGGGCGGTCTGGAAGGCCTCTGCAACGTCGCTCTCCACAGGTTCGCTGCTTCGCCCCTGTTTGTTGTCTTCGCTCTGAACGGCAATGTGTTCAGGGTCCGGCACGTAAAACTCGTCTTCCATGATGCTGTATCGGCCGCTGATTTCGTTCAGCCGTGCTGTTCGATGGCGAACCCATTGCCTCGCGACGAAAATCGGCATTTTCGTGTGAAAGGTCAGGATAACCTGCTCGAACGGCGAGGTATGCCTGTTCCGCATCAGATAATCTATGAGGCCCTTGTCTTCGCGAAAGCTTTTTGTACCTGCGCCGTAGCTGACACGAGCCGACTGCACGATGCGGTCGTCGCTACCCATGTAGTCGACAAGCCGAACAAACCCCTTGTCGAGAACCGGAATCTCCTTGTCCAGAAGCTGTTCGGCAGCTTCCACAACGCTATGTCCCACGATGTCACTCTCCTGTTCGTTCTTCGGTCCCGACCTGAATGGACCGCGTGAAATGCTGGTTTCTCTCCATTCGTGTGCGATAGAACTCCCGCCACTCATTATCCAGGTCTTCATATTCGAAAAGACCATCGAGCAACCGGACGGTGACTCCTCCAGCGGGATCACGAAGATGCGTGATCATGTCTGCCTCTATCCGGTCGGGCAGAAGGCCAGCGGGTGTCTCCCGCATAATAACCCGCACGACGGCACTATCGCCAGTAGCAGCCCAGGCTGCCTCACCGCGGTCGGCCGTGAGCTGCCAGGTTTGTCCCGACACGAAGTTCCCCATACTCGGCATGATCACAGCAGGCGACCTGCTGTCCCCGTCCCGGTCGTACACGAACCACTGCTGCAGTACGTGCGGGTGGTGTCCCCACACGATATCCACGCCGGCATCTGCAGCGGCTGTCATGAAGGATACGGTCTGTCCGTCCGCAACCTGCGAGTACTCAATGCCGTCGTGTACGCTCAAAATAAACAGGTCAAAGTCCCGCGTCCAGTCCGTAAGCGTTCGAAGAAACCGCGCCGTCGCGTCGAGGTCATAGCGCGGTACGTAGGCAACGAGATCGGCACCCGATGTATCGTTGAGCAGGCGGGTGACCGCGTAAAATCCAATGGCAAACCCATCGTGGGGCAAGGACACCGGGCCACGCGACTCTCCGGACTCCTGATTCAGACCGCTGAACCAGACGTCCTCCTGCCGGGCCAACTCCTGCATGCTTCCGAGCGTTGCCTCGACACCTGCCTCACCGAAGTCCGTACTGTGATTGTTCGCAACGCTGAAAACACGTACGCCCGCCCCGACCGCTGCCTCTACGTACGGCGGGTGCACATTGAAACGGGGATACGATGACTGCGGTCGATCAGGATCGATCACGAACTCGAGCTGCCCGAAAACATAGTCGGCGTCGTTGAACAGGTGACTGACGTACCGGTATATCCGACTGTAATCCTGCATCCGGTAGTTCACGTCGTGTGCCATTATGTCACCGAGGAATACCAGATGCAGTTCGGCTTCAGAAACGCTCCCGACATCGGGCTCGGCTGGCGTGCGAACGCAGCCAGAGAACGATAATACGACAAGCGCCACAGCCCACGTGGATTTCATGGCGTCTCCAGTATAAATCGAATCCATCGGGCTTGAAACATTGGGAATCTCGGGTGAGGATAGTAATTCAGGCTGCGTTACTAACGTTTGGAAGGAGTAGTTTTCATGAAGGACCCCGGGATTCATCTTGACTCGACGCGGACCCGCGAGCTTGCTGTTCGCGCTCGCCGGCGCATGAAGTCGTTTCGATCGGCCGAGCGAGCCGGACGAACAACTGCAGCGAGGAGCATTGCACGAGAAGTCGCATCAGACTTTCTGGGCGCCACACCGGGCGACGATGGCGCATCCTTCGGGTTCTGGATCCCCGGTCTCGACGAACTGCGTGCTCGCGGAGGCGTGTTCGAACTCGAACTGCTGCTCATGCCGGAGTCCGTCATGCCTGCCGATCTCTCGTACACCGAGGAGCGGGAACTCCACCTGCGCCGGGTTCGTGTTCCTCTGGAGGCTGTCGACGAGCTTCTGCTTGCACACGTCGACGGCGTTCCCTGCGGCACCCGGTCGCGAATGGGAGCGCTCTACTGGATACAATACACGAGCCACGAGGGGACGCACTACATCATCCGTGATCCGCTTGCGGCGTCCATGCCCTTCGGTGTGTACGCGCCTGGCGAACTCTACGACGTCGAGTCAATGCATACCGACCGGACCGACGGCGACATCCTTCGGACCTATATCCGTGAAACGTATCCGGACGGATCAGTCCGGGCGAAAGATATCGGCTCGACCCTCGAAATACACGTCGGGACTGCGACCGAATCGGGTACCATAGCCGGACTGACACGCCTCTACCAGGGAATCGCACAGAAGATTCGCTCCGCCATGAAAACGACGCCAGACAACCCGTACCGGAATCTGAGCGCGTTCGAGAAGGCTTTCGTCGGCTACGATTCGGTTGAACTGATGCCCGAGGTACCGCAGGCGGAACGCGTGTTTTCGGGAACCGGCGAGTTTTTCCGACCGACCGGAGAGAATGTTCAGGTCGATGGTGACACCGACGAGATCCTGTCGGTGACGGGGGATCTTTCGCCGAAAGAAAGCTTCGCCGCGGGACTCAGCCCCGAAGGTCTGGTGAAAGGCAAACGGCAGAGTGATCTGGTCGTA
>SKKC01000393.1 GCA_007121695.1 Spirochaetales bacterium
GATATGCATATCCAGCGAGCGCGACGAGGCGTTACGGGTTCTCAAAAGCGCCATAGCCAGCTCATCGCGGGACACGAGAGAGCCCGCGTGAGCGACGAGAATCTCCAGAAGACGGAACTCTACCGGCCTGATCTCGACTGCATGACGCGTTGTCCACATCATGGTGGCATCGTAATGCAGTTCCTCGGCCTCGGAACGATCTGAAAGCTGTTCTCCGGCGTCGCGTCGTATACGAAGATACAGCTCCTCGGCATTCCACGGCTCTTTCATGAAATCCCAGCAGCCAAACAGAAAAGACGGTGTCAGGAGATCCGCCGGACCGAACGCGATGATACGTGTTGTTTCTTTTATGCCAGGGGTTGTCCGCCCGATGCGGACGAGCTGCTCTGCCGGTACGACACTCCAGTCAGCTCTGGGAAGTGGAGCATCGGGCACCACCATGACGTCGACACCGTCGACGGTACGAAAATAATACTCTATCTGATCTCTCGTTTCTTTTTTTTCGGAGAGAACACACAGTCGTGTTTCGTGAGTGGATCTATTCGGAACGTTATCCCTCGACCTCATCGTTCATCTTCTTCTTGAGTTCTTCAAGTGGATCGTTTTCTACCGAAGATGCGTTCCCGTCGCTCGCCTCGTCTGCCTGCGCCCCGGAATCGCTCTGCCCACTATTGTCTTCGAGGGCCATTCGTTTTTTCAGGTCTTCAAGCATGCGGTCGGTTCCCGCCGACCCGGAACCTTCGAGTTCCTTGAACTTGTCTTCGAGGGAATCGCCTCTCGAAGACATATCCGCGATTTCGCCTGCAGCGGCGACTTCGGCCTCCAGCTGATCGACCCGACTGGCCATGCGGTCAAATACCTCAAACGCACTGGTATTCGACATACCACTGACGGTCTGCTGTATTTTTTTCTGGGCATCTGCACGTTTGGAGCGGGCAATGAGAAGATTCTTCTTGCGTTGTGCCTCATCTATCTTCTGCTGCAGACCGCGCAGGGACTCCTTCAGCTTCTCGACGGACTCGTGCTGGGCAGTCCACTGCTCCTCGAGTTGCGCAGCGTAGGAGTCGTATTCCTGTTTGCGGGCAAGCGCCTCCCGAGCCAGATCTTCCTTGCCGGCCTTCAGGGCCATCATAGCCTTGCGTTCCCACTCTGCAGCGTGGTTGCGGTTTTCGTTTACCTGGCGTTCGAGTTTTTTCTCGTCTGCAATTGCCGATGCGACGCTCTTTTTGCTTTCAATGAGCTGCTGATTCATGTCGACAATCAGCTGATTCAGCATCTTTTCGGGATTTTCCGCCTTGCTGATCATGTCATTTATGTTTGATTTCACAACGCGGCGAAAACGATCAAAAAGACCCATAGTCTGCTCCTCCGTGTAGCGTCAGTTTCGAAACGCTGAGAGCGTGGGGTAATGCTGCGCGAGCGATAGGCCTATCGCGTCAAGCGCGCCCTGAAATTCTTCATAGTCGAGAGTTGATGTTTCAAAGGTTTCTACGAGGATCACGTCGTTCTCGTCGAGCGCGTACGCACCATAGACAAGATCTACGTTGAGTCGAAGAAGCTCCTCAAACAGTTCAGTGCTTCGCTCGGCCGGCACGTCCATGACCTTGGTACGAATCGTGACAAGACTGTCTTCAACGAACACGAAGACGTTCCCGAGCCCCTTGTCGTCGTCGTTAATGACCCATACGTTGTCACCGGCTTCTTCGTAGGTAATCGCCAGATTGATCAGATACCCTTCAATTTTTGATTGCACAACCTGCTCCTGGAACCCGCGATAGTGTGTATGATCAATGCGCCAGGCTATTAATAGCCTAGCCCAAAAATACCTGTCCTGCAGCGTCTATGGCAAGGATGGTCTTGCAATTGGAACAACGAAATCGACCGGATTTGGATGCCTTCAGCTTCGTCGAACAAATGGGACAGCGGAAAATCTTTGGAAACACACTGGTTTCGACAGTCTTGCCTCCGGCAGAGAAAAACTGAATCGCGTCGTCCATATTGTCCTTGATCTGAAAAAACTGTGAAAAACCGAGCAGCTGGAACACTTCGTACACTTTTGGCTGAATTTCGAGCAATACGAGATCGCCCCCGCGCGGCTTCACGGCCTTCAGGAACGCGGTAAAAGACCCGATGCCGGTGCTCGAAACGTAATTCAGACCGCCACAATGAAAAATCAGTCGTGGAAAGCCTGCTTCAATGGCCCGGTTGACCCGTTTCTGGAAAAAGTTCGAATTATATGTATCGATATACCCGTTCAAAAAGAGTATGAGACACCCGTCTGCTTCCTGCACTTTCTGAAGGCTTATTTTGAGGCTCTCGTCTTTTTCTTCGTCGAAACCGGGAACAATATCGTTATTACTCATTCATTACCTTCTAGAAGAACGGCCGTTAGCCGCCGATGCTATTTTTAAACAGTATAAACCAAGGACACGTTTTCCTGCCACATAGTAGTGCCCACACCCCTCTTTGTCAAATCTTGCAGCCCGAACCGAATCTGTCAAAGTATACCGTCCGATGCGTTGATGGTTGCTCCGTTTACGGCCGGGGTCGTGCATAGAACGTGTGCTATGCGAGCGACTTCTGTGCGGTCGGTCAGGCGCCCCGTCGGGCTGCGTCGCCGGTATCGCTGTCGTTGCTCGTCGTCAAGGTACTCGGTATCAACGTAGCCTGGACAGACCACGTTGCAGGTCACACCCGATGATGCATGAGAACGCGCTATGGATCGCGCAAGCGACGACAGCCCGGCCTTGGCAGCCGTATACGCCGGTGCTTCAGTTGAGGGTCGCCGTTCATCTCCAGCCGTTGCCCCGAAAAACACGATGCGACCAAAGCCTTCAGAGACCATGTACGGAAGACACCACTCCGCAAGCACGCCCGGAAGCGCGAGGTTCATGGTTACCATATCGTCCCAGGCAGTACGCGCGGAATCGGAGCACAGAGGGGTCCACGCGATCGGACCAAAGGCGACAATCAGGATGTGAACGTCGGTAAACGGCCGAAACGCGTCGAGATCGGTGAGCGACGTCAATCTCGCACACAGCGTCCCGGGTATTCTGCCCGATGTTTCTCCGAACCGGTTTGCGAGGCGCTGGAGTTTCTCACAATTATGGCCGCCATGCAGGGTCATTTGAACACCTGCTTCGTGGAGGCTCCCGGCCACCGCGGATCCGATACCGCCTGAACCGCCAACGATCAATGCACGTCGCCCGTCAAGATTTCCCGTACTCACGCATGAAACAGTGCCCTGCCTTTACCTGTCTGTCAAATACTCCTGTGACAGCAGCTCACAAGCTGTTATACTCGGGGTGGCTTTCGTCGCATAGAATACACTGATTCCGGAGGTGCTCATGCGCCCTGTATACCGACCTGTTATCATCATCACCCTGCTTATTCTTGTGCTTTTCGCTTTTTCGGCAGGAGGCAGCGAAGCGCTGCCCGGAGACCGGGTTGATTTCGACATGACCGTGCAGCGGCTCTACGAACGGGCGCAACGCATGCCCGTCGGCCCTGCCGGTGACGATACCATCTTTATCCTCGACGGACACGTGGCGGCGATATCGATTCTTCCCGGCGATGGTCCGTTTCGCGCCGAAATCGAACTCGTTACAGGCTCCTGGCAAGGCTTGCGAAGAGTGACCCTTCACAGGGTGATTGTCGTAGCAGACGAAGGCTTTGAAAGCAGAATCTCCGCCCGGCCGCTCCCCCAACCCGATCCGGGCATGGTGGTTTCGGGTATCGAGATTCTGGTGGCAGGGCGAATTACCGAGATACGGCAGGACTCAGGCGGGAGGAGAGTGCCGGTCGTCCAGGCCGACAGAATCCGTACCCGCCGCTGAGCCGGTCAGAACGCCTGCATGCAGGTCTGAACGCAAGGCCTGTCGCACGGCGCTTTCGTCGATGCAGCACGAATCCGACAGCACCGCTGATCGCACGACTAGGTTACGAAACTCCCTGACATTCCCGGGATACGGAAGCGCTCGAAGCAGGTATAATGCCGTGGTGGAGAGTTGGTGCTCCCGGTCGGGAAATGATTCGCGAAGTATATCTTCGGCGAGAACAGGAAGATCCTCTGGTCGCTCCCGGAGTGGAGGCACGCACAGGGTAAGTACGTTGAGTCGATAGAGCAGATCGAGTCGGAACCGACCGGCAACGACCGCGTCTGACAGGTTCCGGTTGGTTGCCGCGATTATTCTGACGTCGACATCGTGCACCTTGTCTGCGCCGACCGGGCGCACCTGTGAAGTCTCGATTGCTCGCAGCAGCGCCACCTGGCCTGACGGGGACAACTCGCCTATCTCATCGAGAAAGAGACTCCCTCCATGCGCGCACACGAACGCGCCCTCACGCGGGTGGGCCCCGGTATATGCGCCGGTGGCGACGCCAAACATATCAGACTCGAATAGCTCATGCGGAATGGCTCCACAGTTACGGGGAACGAGACTGCCGGAGGCACGAGGGGAGAGATCGTGGATTGACTGCGCGACGATCTCCTTTCCGGTCCCGCTCTCGCCGGAAATGAGAACCGGTGCGTTGGCATCGGCATACCGTTCTATGTGTGCAGCAAGATTCTGCATTGCGGGTGAAGGATAGCGACGCAGATACCCCCCGGACTCGGACCGCTGGGCCTCGCTCGTTTCTGCGCCCGGCCCCAGGAGCCCGGCGGCGCTGCGAACTGCTTCGAGCAGGCGGCGCCGGGACAGCGGCTTGGCTATGTAATCGACAGCACCGGCACGAATAATCCTGACCACCGCATTGAGATCCCGTGCAGCTCCGATGACAATGCAGGGGATGCCCGAACAGGCGAAGGCCGAAAGCTGTTGCAGCAGCGAACTGTCCCTGAGGTTGCTGTCGATAATCCGTATACGCTCGCCTTCGAGAGGAACCTGCGGCATTCCGGAGTTCACGATTGTCAGATCAAAAAACGGTAATACCGATGACACGAGGTTCGCCAGTGATTTACTGGAAGATATCACTGTAATTTTCGTCATGTATCGTGTTGTATAAAAAATGACGGGGTGTGTCTATAACACCAGAGTGGCGAACAGCACGGCTTGCTTGCCCCGCCCCCCACTTGTGCTCATAATGACCAGGTGCTAACCATCGATAGTCTGCTGAGTTTTCTGAAACCTGGAAACGCACGAGCGATCCTGTTCTGGCTGCTTCCGGTATCCATGCTTCTTTTACTGGACACCTATACCATTATCGTGGTCAGCGAACTCTTCGGTGCCTATCTGACTCTTGCCGTGAGCGCCACGGTCTCACTGTCGGGGGTCTTTCTTTCCGCACTCTCGCTGAATCGTCATCAGCGTCTGCTGAGGCGCGCCGTATTCCTCTCCGGCAGGCCCGACCGGATGTATCGTACCATCGCCGCTTCGTTTACCGCGGGGCTCCTGTTCCTCGGGCCTGGGGGTGCGACGGCGGTGCTTGGGCTACTATGCCTGTTGCCGGTGTTTCGGGTCGTACCCGGGTACATCCTGAGCCGCGCATTTCGGGATCAGCTGAGCCAGGTATACGAGTATCTGAAAATGGAGAACGCCGGACACGTGTCAGCGACCGCGCAGGCGATAGTACAGGAGAACGACGCTGTACCAGAGATACGCGGGAAATCGGACGACGCGCCAGGGTCGGGTGAAAGCGACTGACAGACGATCAGTTCCCCGGAGAAACGATCTGCGGGACGGCTTTCGTTTTCTGTCGCTGAAAATGTCGAATACTTCACTGC
>SKKC01000043.1 GCA_007121695.1 Spirochaetales bacterium
ACTCAACACGAATATAGAAAAATCCGGTGTCGGCACCAATTGCGTAGGCTGCTATGAGCATGCCCTCGAGGACCGCGTGCGGGTCGCCTTCGAGAATACTTCGGTCCATGAACGCACCGGGATCGCCCTCGTCTGCATTGCAGATAACGATGCGCCGGTCGGATTCCTGCCCGCGCGTGTTGCGCCATTTCAGCCAGGTCGGATAGCCCGCGCCGCCGCGACCGCGAAGGCCGCTCGTTTTCATTTCGGCTATGACCTGCTCGGGTGTCATTTCAAGCAGCGCACGACGATATCCCTGGTACCCGCCCGCGCGCAGATATGACTCCAGTTCCGCCGGATCTATGGAGCCGCAGTTGCGCATGGAGATGCGCTCCTGTGGGTCGCCTTCGGTCACGAGCAGGTCGTCGAGCACGACCCCGTTGCGCAGACTGTCGTCGACAATGCGCCGGATGTCTGCGCCGGTTACCGCCGCATACGTCACCATTGACGGCAGCATCTGCACACACACGCCACGCTGATACAGGCCTATGTCGAGGGCCCGGTATACGGTGACGGTCCGGTCCAGCCCGCGCGAAGCGAGCTCGTCCTGTATCATGCTCTGGAAAATGCCGGTTCGGTGGTTACTGTCTCCAGTACCAGTCGTGTCCCGCACCAGAATTATCGTCTGTTGCACGCGACCGAAATCCCGCCCTCGCTGACGCGGTGCGATTACCCGATCCTCGAGCAGACGCCCGTCCCGAAAAAAACCATCCATGAGCTCACGGGCGGACTCGGCATCCATATCGCCGAACACCATGGGAGGGCCGGATTCCCGTGCCGCGAGTACCACCGGGTCCGCGTAGGACAATCCGATGGACCCGGTTTGCTGTATGTCCACCCCGAGGTCACGCTCGTTCCGCGCGTCGACAAACGCGTCGTGTACCTCCTGAGCACCTGCGGCGATTCCCCCGGTATCCATTCCGACCCGAACCCACGGCCGGGGTGTTTCCTTGAAATGTGCGTAGGCTTCCAGATCGCTTGCGGTCAGACGCGTTTCATCCATAGCGGTTACACTCCGGGTTTCTGTTTCAGGATTTCCGGCGACTCGTCCGGATTCAGACGTCCGTAGGTCTTCCCGTCCATGACGACTGCCGGAGACAACCCGCAACATCCGATGCAGCGGACGCATTCCACCTGAAAGTCGTCCTTGGCGCCTCCGGCCGCCTTCATGAGATCGATCTGCTGCAGAAGTTTCACCTGTATGGATTCCGCGCCTCTGAGATAGCACGCGGTCCCCATGCAGACCTGTATTTCGTGATTTCCGGGAGGTGTCAGTCGAAAGTAGGTGTAAAACGTAATGACTTCGTAGATTCGCGCGAGACTGATGCCGGTGGCTTTCGACAGCTCGTTCGCCACTCCACGGGGAATGTACCCGATCTCGTCCTGAATCGCGTGCAGGATCATGATCAGACTGCCTTCCTCGTCCTCCCACTCCCCTGCAATCTCGTGGACTCGAGTACGGACACCTTCTACCCACTCAACCAGTCGTTCAAGTTCACCGTCAGAGTTCACAGGCGCACCTCGCTTATTCGGTATTATTTTATCGTTATGTATTTAACGTGTCTATGGTTCACAAGTCGCTCGGCTGCGCAATCGCAGCCCGTTCGCGATGACGATCAGTATCGACAGCTGGTGTACGAGCATGCCTCCGGCCATGTGGATCTCGCCCATGAGAACGCCGGTGAAGAGCAGGAGCACCGTGGCAAGCGCGATGCCCAGGTTTTCCCGGATTACGCGTATCGTGCGGCGAGCCCGTAAAATCGCGTTCGGTATCTCCGTGAGATGCTCGGACATGAGCACCATGTCAGCTGATTCAACGGCCAGGTCCGATCCTGCTGCACCCATGGCGATGCCGACGTCTGCCGCCGCGAGAGACGGCGCGTCGTTTATTCCGTCACCGAGCATGGCGATCCGGTGCCCCTTCGCCTGTATGTCGTGAATGATCGAGAGCTTCGCTTCGGGCAGGAGCCCCGCGTGCACCTCCGTTATCCCGGTCGCCTCGGCGACCGCAGAGGCAACCGTGGCGTTATCGCCGGTTACAAGGAGAATACGCGAAAGACCGGCGCGGCGAAGCTGACCAACCGCCTCTGCTGCATCGGGTCGCACCGTGTCGGCCAGCGCGATGGTACCGGCACGCTGTCCGGCGACATGGACGTTGACCACCGTCATGGCCTGCGTTTCGGGCGAAGCACGATCCGGTTTGAGCACCTCGATCGTGGTGTCCTTGTACACGGCGCGTATGCCCCTGCCGGGCTCATAGGCGAACTCGTCGGCGAGCGGAAGCGGCCCCAGCCGCGTCTCGGCGTAGCGGCGAATCGCCCGCCCGATGGGGTGCTCGGACGGCCCCTCCGCGATCCCTGCAAGACGCAGGACCGCATCCGCGTCCCCTTGCCAGTCTTTGAGTGATACGTTCTGTACAGTAAGCGCTCCTGTGGTCAGGGTACCGGTCTTGTCGGTCGCGAACACGGAGATCCCGGCTATCGACTCGAGCTCGGCTCCGCCGCGTATCAACACTCCCCTGCGGGCAGACGCTCCTATTGCCGAGATCACGGCAACGGGAGTCGCGATAACAAGCGCTCCCGGGCAGGCGACAACGAGCAGCGTCAGCGCGACGTGAACATTCCCGGTAACGAGAAAATACACAAGACTCGCGAGTATCACCGCGGGCGTATAGAAGCGGGAGAATCGCTCGATAACGCGGGCGCTATTGCTGCGCGAATCCTGAGCATCTTCGACCCTGGCTATGATTCGCGCTACGGCGGTATCACCACCGACACGCTCCGCGACAAGGTGGAGTGTTCCTTCCTGGTTCACCGTCGCCGTGAAGACTTCATCATCTACCTGTTTCTCTCTGGGAACCGACTCACCGGTAATGGTGCTTTCGTCGATAGAGCTGGACCCTTTCAGGACACGACCGTCGACGGGAATGCGCTCACCCGGACGAACCAGGACGACACTACCCGGCTCGACCTCGCGAACAGGGATCTGGCGCTCGGTATCGCCGAGAAGAACAGTCGCCGTACTCGGAACCGATTCCCAGAGATTCTGTAGCGCGTCTCGGGTGCGACGCATCGCACCGTTCTCGAGCAAACCGCCGAGCGCAAACAGCACGGTAACGGCTGCGGCTTCGAAGTACTCCCCGAGAACCAGAGCGCCGAGTGCTGCAAGCGTGACCAGCAGTTCGATCGTAAATGAACGGTGACGCAGACCGTGCCACGCGCGGCGGGCAATATCAGCACCTGCGATGAGCGTGGCCGGAACCAGAAACAGTGCATCTACACGGATCACCAGGTCGGCGAACCAGCTCGTATACCAGAACAGCGTGCCAACGGCCGCGAGTACACCCGCGACCGTGGTGCTGAGTCTGAGCCACTGCGTACGGGTCACCACGCGCTCTCTTCGGTCTCGTAACCGAGCTTTCGAACAAGGTCCTGAATTGCAGCGACGCTGGTCTGTGACTCGTCGTATTCAACTTCGATGCGTCCACTATTGAACTGCACCTTCGCCGTGGAGACTCCGTCGAGCCCCTGCAGGCCCTTCTCGATTTTCGCAATGCAACTCGGACACGTCAGATCCTGACTTCGTAGGGTAGTATTCATATGTAGATGATGATGAAAACGCTCAGCGCGAACTATGATCCATATCAAGTAAGTCCGCGAATTTCGGCGTAAGCGTAAACCAGCGTCGTCCGGTCTTCAGGTACCCGTTCCGCGAGAGCTCGCTGACAACACGACTGACCGACTCGGTCGTCGCACCGCTAAGCGATCCAAGATCCTCTCGCGACAGCGGAAGCTGCAGGAGCGTTCCATCCGCGGTTGCCGAACCGGTCTTCTCGGCGAGTCGGGAAAGCGTCTCCATTACACGCGAAGATACATCCGCCCCGGACAGAAACTGGAGCCGTCTGTGCAGCTCGTTCACTCGTTCGGCGGTACTCGCGAGCATGTGCGCGGTAACCGACGGATACTGCAGAAACAGTCTCCTGACCGCGTCGCCGTTCACGGCGAACACGCATGCTGCGGTATGCGCCTGCGCGCGGTCCTCCGCGGCAGAGCCGACAGCCAGGCCAAAGAACTCTCCCGTGCGCAGGAAATCAAGGACTATCTCCCGGCCGTCGTAGTCGCTGCGTATGATTTTTACGAGGCCGGCCCCGACAACGCAGAGTTCCTCCGGCGCGATAGTCTCACCGGGCACAAACCCTCGTTCCCGGAAGAGCGGCATCACATCGAGAATATCGGAATCAGACAGATCCTCGAGGAAGGGTACGTCGGACACGATCCGCTTCTTGATATCGGGAGTGCAGTCCTCGGGAGAAATCGCAATCGGGGTAACGGGACTGAACCGCTTTCGTTGTGCCACCCGCCCATACTTTCACGGCTAACACAGCAATGTCGATGTCAAAAAACGATTCGGCGCACGCTGTTATCGGCGACCGAGCCAAACAGGCAGGCATCCGTGCACCCGGCGGTCTCTTTCAGCGCCTGTATCAGGCGGACGGCTTCAATGTGTGCGTCCTTCAGTCGCTGCTCAATATGCTCCCGCTCACGCGCGTTGCTATGCCGCAATCCCGCAGCGTAGCGCTCTGCATCGAATTCCGACATTAGAGCACCTCGGCAATGAGGGTATACATGCCTTCGCGGGTTCTCATGCAGTCTTCCTCCACGTGTGAAGTGTACCTGCTTTTTTCGATTCGGTCGCTATTTCGCGACAATGTCCTCATTGAATCGAAACGAGAATATGGATGATCCCATACACGTATACGAAACCTGTACCCACAAGCAGGAAGAGAAGAACCTTTGACGCTCCAGCCAACGAGGCAACTACAGACGCGCTTTCAATGTTCGTCTTTTCAGCAAAGTGAACGACAATGCCGGATATTATTACTCCAGAGAATACCAGGAGCGAAAATGCCGGATGCACCGGAGCTACCGCGTACTCATTGGTAAAAGAAAAATACAACGTGATCAATGGCATTAACAAAATGGAAATGAAATACCAGATATCCTTGAGTCTACGACCGAAAAAAGGAACACGTGCTGTCGCGTCTTCCGGGAAAATGGCGCCACGTTTGAACTGTACAGAAGCAAAAATGAACGCTATAAAATAAGCGGCTACGAGAAAGGGAAGTACTGTCATGTTGTGCCCCCTGATGTGTCGTTGCAAACGGCTACCTACGATCTAACAAAAAATATTCGTAACATCTACGCGTCATCTGGCGTATATACGATTGATCTACCATTATTGGTATATCCACCTTCATGCTGAAACTCAACAGCATATGCTGCCGCACCGCGTTCAACACCACCTGCATAAGGGTGATGATGACTACGCCGGTGCTTATAACATGCAGGGTCAGCCTCGACTCGGAGAACAGTACATCATCCACCAGGAAGCGGAAGTACATGGCTCCTGCCACACCGAGTATTGTTATGACAATGCTCGCGACAACCGTATTGGCAATGGTCCCCGCGTGCGGCCTCAGAAGCGGCAGAAACCGGGCAAAGAGTCCAGGGGTGTCGCGTGTTCGGCTGAAGTGTTCCCCCCGGCTCAGAAGAACCAGATACCCGGTCCAGATCGCATGAAACTCTTCGTGCGAGTACGCAACCTTGCCGACCTGTGGGTCAGGATCGGCTACGCGGATTCTGGTTTTTCCGATTTTGTATATAACGACAAAGTGGTG
>SKKC01000320.1 GCA_007121695.1 Spirochaetales bacterium
CCCATCCGGTCGCTAGCCCCTAGGGGAATCGAACCCCTCTTTTGAGAATGAGAATCTCATGTCCTAGCCGATAGACGAAGGGGCCGGCTATGAACGCTTCCCGGGGAGGACTTGAACCCCCACAAACAGAACCAGAATCTGTTGTGCTACCATTACACCACCGGGAAATCCTGACCTGTTTCTGTGCTGCGACTGTATTGATCGCACCGGGAAATGTCAAGCACTTGGCAGGGTGTACACCCGGTTCGGAGAGATCACAAGCTCGCCTGGGTCGAGCATGGCGTTCACGAAACACATCGCATCGAAGTCGCACAGATCGGCACGATAAATATCCGCTTCCTGCAGTATACCGCTGCCGAGTAACCGTGCACGCGCGGTTCCGGCGTGCATGACGGTTCGTGGCGTAAACCATTGCCCCCGGCGCAGAAATGCAACGTTCGCATACCTCGCCTCGAGCACCAGCCCGTTTCGAACGTACAGTGGTTCGACGCCGGTCGCGAGATTGCGAGCGGTTTCATTCAGAGCGCTCCGATCAGCATACTTCAGGCGGTACTCAATGAGTCTGTGGCTGGCGTCACGGGGTTCACACGCCACACAGGCAAAAACCTGCCGTCGCGCGTATGGCGTAATCGTGTACCTGATGAGCGTATCGTGCTCGTATTCGATGCTGAGGCGGTATCGTCCGGGGCAACGTATGGTCCGGCCGGTTTCCCGATGCACGATCGAGCTCGCAAGCCCGATTATCGCCCGGGCCGTCCGTTCAGACCCGGTTGAAAAAAGGACTCGCCGGAAGTGCCACTCCAGCCAGAAAGCCCGGTACATGCTGACGCGTATCGTTTCAAGCAACCGGGACATCGACCTTCTGCCTCAGCTCTTCGTACTCGCGGCGGCATTCGCTGTAGATCGTCACGCCCCCGCCGCTGTGGAACCGAAATCCCGATTCATTTTGTTCGATAAACCGTATCATGACCGCTGACTCAACGCGTTCACCGTCGAACACACCGAACACACCGGTATAGTCGCCGCGAGGGCCGAGTTCGGCATCGGAAATAATCTCTCGGGTACGTTTCTTCGGCGCTCCGGTTATGGACCCGGCAGGAAGCATTGCGCGAAGGATGCTTCCCACCTTCCGGTGAGCGCCTGGCGCCAGCTCGCCACGTATCTCGCTCGAAACGGCAAAAAGCGAACGGTTCTGAAGGCATATGCGGTCCACGTACCGGAATCGTGGAACCGTCACCGACTGCGCCACCATGCCAATATCATTTCGCAGAAGATCGACGACGGTGGCGTGCTCGGCAGCCTCTTTTTCGTCGGCGAGCAGGAGGTTCTTCGCATCCGGAACAGCGCTGTCTATGGTGCCCTTCATGGGAAAGGTCGAAATCGCGCCAGGTTCTATCCGGACAAAGGCTTCGGGCGAGAACACAACGCATTCTCCGGGCAGCAGAAGCTTGTACGGAGCCCGGGCCGCATCGTACACGCGGGAAAGCGAACAGCTCAGTTCAACCCGGGTCGGAAAGGTCAGGTTGACAAGGTAGCTTTCTCCTGCGCGTAGCGCCGTCTGGACCCTATGGAAGCGCTCTTCGTACCGGTCGTAGGAAACAAACTCGCGGGATCGAATAATGGACCGTGGAGCCGTGCGGGCTTGAGCTAGGGCTCCCGGTTCGTTTGGGACGCATACCCCGGAAACCGAAAACCTGACACCCCCCGGAAGTTCGTGCAACGGCCACACCCGAGGTCTGGCACAATCGTAGTCGATCACGAACAGAAACGGCGTTCCCCGGATACCGAGGTCGTCCATGAGCCTGAAGTAGTCTGCCGCGTCACTCACCGTGGTACTGAATCAGCGAGCGTACCGCGTAATCGCCGAGCAGCGCGTCATAGTTCAGGAAGGGTAATGCGATCACCGCCCCTATTTCGACGACCGTGCTGCCGGCGTCCTCGATAATCGCCGCCGCCGCCTGCAACGTACCACCGGTCGCAATCAGATCGTCTACCAGAAAGACCGTACGCGGTTCTGCCAGATCGGCCGTATGTATTTCTATGGTGTCGGTTCCGTACTCAAGGGCAAACTGCCGTTGGTAGCTTGCTCCGGGCAGCTTTCCCTTTTTTCGCACGAGAATCAGCGGCAACCCGAGCTCCCGTGCGATCGGAGCGCCGAAGAGAAACCCTCGTGCGTCTACCGCGGCAATTGCGTCTACGCCCCCGTTTCTATGAGGCCGGACAAGCTCGTCGACACACCAGCGGAACGCATCGGGGTGCATGAGAACGCTCGTGACATCGTAAAACAGAATACCTGGTTTCGGAAAATCAGGAACCTTGCGTATGTGCGCATCAAGATCGAATTCTGCCATGGACGAACAGTAGCCCTCCCGACGCGTGCGTGTCAAAAGCTTGCAAGGCACCGCAATGCTCACTACAGTTGTGCGTAGTCATGAAAACAGTAATTCCTGTAGCCAGCGGAAAAGGCGGAGTCGGCAAAAGCATATTCGTCGCCAACCTCGGTGTGTGCCTGGCGCAGGCAGGGAAGACCGTCGTCGTCGTGGATCTCGACCTTGGAGGCTCGAACCTGCACACGTGCCTGGGCGTAAAGAACAGCAACCGCGGCATTGGCCAGTATATTTACGAGAAAGACGTCGAGCTCGAGCAGCTCATTATTGAAACCGATCAGCGAAGGCTGTTTATTATTCCTGGCGACTCGCTCCTGCCGGGCACCGCGAATCTCTCGTATTTCCGGAAGCTGAAACTGCTCAAGGAGCTGTCGGGTCTTGTCGCAGACTATGTCATTCTGGATCTGGGAGCAGGGTCTTCATTCAACACGATAGACTTCTTTCTCGTGTCACAGAACGGCGTCCTTGTATGCACGCCCGAGACGACCTCGGTCCTGAACGCCTACAGTTTCCTCAAAGGCGTCGTTTTCCGATCGCTGTATCGATCCTTCCCGCCAGACAGCAGGGAGCGTGAACTGATTCACGCATACCTGACGACACGAATCGAAGGCTCCGACAGGTCGGTCGCGCAACTGCTCGACCGCCTCGGCACTATTTCGCCGAACAGCGGCGCTACGGCAGCGGAGTCCCTGCGAGCTGGCGAGGTCCGCGTCGTTCTGAACATGGGGAAACATTCGCGAGACATCGCAATCGGCGGAAAGCTTCGCGAGATTTCCCGGAACAACCTTCAGACCGACGTGTCATACATTGGCTACCTGCCCTACGAACCGAACATGAGTGCAACCATCCTGAAACGGACTCCACTCGCACTGCTCGACCCCACAGCTCCCTACGTGACCGCACTCCGGAGCGTAACCGACCGTCTCATCAGCGAGCCTGTTGCCCGACCGTTTCCCTATTATGAGGATGATGAAGACCTGCACTCACTCACGACAGCGCTCGAGGGGTAAACGAATCAGGTAAAAGCCCGATACCCGGCGACACGCGCCCCGACCGGTGCATCGAAGCCGACAAAACTCCCCTCTGTTGCATACTCGAAGCCGATCGCGGCGACCATCGCCGCGTTGTCGGTACACAGGGACAGCGGCGGAATGGCCACGTCCAGATGAGCTCGCGCGGCGAGTTCACGTCGCAGTCGCGAATTCGCGGCCACGCCTCCTCCGACAACGAGGCGGTGTATGCCTGTCTGCGCGACCGCGCGATCCAGACGCTTCATGAGCATGCCGATTGCCACTCTCTGAAACGATGCCGCAAGGTTCTCGGGGCTTGCGGAGCTGCCAGGCCGCAAAAACCGTGCCGCCTGCACGGTTACGGCAGTCTTGATCCCCGAGTAGCTCACGTCGAGCGAATGCGCGTCACCTTTCAGCGCCGCCCCGGGAAAATCATAGGCTGTCTCATCGCCCCGGGCCGCAAGCGCATCGACCGCTTTGCCGCCGGGGTAGCCGAAACCATGGAACTTGGCCACCTTGTCAAATGCCTCGCCGCAGGCATCGTCTGTCGTAGCGCCAAGAACGGTCATGTCGTTCCAGGCATCCATGCGGGTAATCATGGTATGCCCCCCCGACACCAGAAGACCCAGACAGGGATACGGGACAGGGGTTATGAGGTTTGGAGCATACAGATGCGCGAGAACGTGGTTTACCGCCACGATAGGACGCTGAAGGCCAAGAGCAAGCCCCTTTGCGAAGGTAGTCCCGACCAGCAGAGACCCGGACAGACCGGGATGCGTGGTAACTGCAATAACGTCTATGTCCGCGGGCTGCAGCCCGGCGTCCTGAAGCGCCTCGCGATAGACCGGAAGGATCAGTTGTGTGTGCTGTCTCGACGCGATCTCCGGAACCACACCCTGATAGCGTTCGTGTGCATGTATCTGCGCGTGAACCACTTCGCCGAGCAGGTCAGTTCCGTCTCGAACAAGGGCAACTGCGCACTCGTCGCAACTGCTCTCTATCCCGAGTACCGTCACTGCACAAGACCCGCGTATCGCACCGCAAGGTGAGACACAGGTCGAAATGCGACCCCTGCCGCGGCTGCATATACGGCAGCCTCCTGTATAAGCTCAGGAAGTTCGCGGGTCTGCACGTGTCCAATCAGAACCGCGTATCCCTCACTGCGGGCACGGTCGATGCCTGCCCTGAGAGCTTCGCGCATTCGCTCCACATCGCGGTAGTGATCAACGAAAATATGGCGCTCCACCGTCTGTATGCCGAGCTCCGAGCCGACCCGCGCGACCACCGTATCTGAGGTCGTGCGGCTGTCGAGAAAAAACACTCCCTGCGCGTGGAGTGTTTCGAGGATTACCTGCATCGAACGCGCCTGCTCCGTAACGGCCGAACCCATGTGGTTGTTGGCCGCCACGGCGTAGGGGACGGAATCCAGTGCCGAGAGGATGCGCATACCAATCTCGCCGGAATCGTGTTCGCGAAGTATCGCCCCCGGACCCGGATCACCACCGCCGAGAGCTTCCATGGGCATGTGGAGCATCACATCGTGTCCAGCCCGAACCGTTGCCCGCGCAGCTTCTTCCGAAAACGAGAGATGCGGCAGGATGCTGACCGTCAGCGGCACACCCAGCGACAGAAAGGGCTCAAGCTCCCACATCGAATAGCCTGCGTCGTCGAGTACCAGATACAGGTCGCCGGACGGGACAGGCATCGGTTCGGCCGGGACAGGTTCTTCGGGCGGGTCGGCATCGGGTACCGGTGCCGGCCGGGGAAGCGGCTCCTGCGGTGTGATATCCGGCTCCCGAAAATCAGGCTCCGGCACACCGCGAACAGGATCTTCCTCCGTATCAAGTGTTACCGCCTCGTCGCCCTGGTCTGCTTCGACATCGCTGCGCGGATCCGTGGTCAACACAAGCAGCGCGGCGAGCAGCAACGCGATGAGTGCGAGCAGCACGTACAGCTTCGCGAGGTACAGGCGTCGTTCTGCGGCTGTGTTCCGTCTGGACGTCGACCGGGCCTTCGGTTCCTGCGGTGTCAGTTCCTGCTGTATCGGTTCCTGTTCGTGTGTTTCTGCCATATTCACGCCTGTCGTTCCGTAGCGTGGTACATGACAGGCTCAAAATGCAATAGGTCAGTCGGTTACGAGCTCGCGCAGTTCGTCCGCATACTCCCTGAGTTTTCGCAGGGCACGCATCTCTATCTGACGCACTGTCTCCGGCGAAATTCCCATTTCGTCGCTGATTCTCTTCAGGGTATAACGGGGCCCGCCGTCTATGGCGAACCGATACATGAGAATCTGTCGCTCGCGTTCCATGAGGC
>SKKC01000136.1 GCA_007121695.1 Spirochaetales bacterium
CCGGCGGTTCATCGCCGGTGCGTTCCTTCGCGCTCCGCCAGGCGGGGTGTAACTCGGGATACAGGTAGGCTTCCGGGTGCGGCATCATACCGATGATCCGTCCAGTCGGGTCGGTAATACCGGCGACTGCATCCTGTGAACCGTTCGGGTTCGTACCCGCATACCGCAGCGTCGCTATCCCACGATCGTGAACGGCCTGCCTCGCCTCCTGGTCCCGGAACAGAAAACGCCCTTCCCCGTGACGTATCGGCATGTCAAAGCTCTCGTGCATGCCAGCAAGCCAGGGACTCGTCCCGGCCCTCTCGACGGTCACACGCACCCAGCGATCGATGAAATGGCCGCAGTCATTCCATACGAGCGAGGCACAGGGTTCTCCGTTCCCGTATACGTCAGGGAGCAGCCCCGCCTTTACGAGGATCTGGAACCCATTGCAGATACCAATAACCAGCCCTCCGTCGGCGACAAACTGACGGACAAACGACGCGAGTTCGGAACGAAACAGAGAGGCGAGCACCATACCGCTTCCGAGATGGTCACCGAAACTGAATCCTCCGGGAAGAGCGAGTATGCCATAGCTGTGCAGGGCTTCGGGATTCTGCCGCAGAACCGATACATGCGTTGGACTCACCGATGCTCCAGCGGTTTCAAACGCGAGCGAGAGTTCGGCATCGGCATTTATGCCGAAGCCGGTCAGCAGACAGACGGTGCTCATTGCTGTTGCTCCTTCCCGCTCATGAGGCGGTCGAACCGGTGCCAGGCGTGTACGCAGGCCTCGAGCTCCAGGTCGAACACGGCCCGCCCTGCATAGTCGACGTGTACACGCTGCCCGGCCGTAACCTCTCCGATTCTCGCCCAGGCCGTTCCCTGCATGGCCGCCTCGAACGCGCCTGCGTGCTTCGGCTCGACAGAGACCAGAAGGCGCCCGCAGCTTTCGGACCACAGCAGTCGATCCAGACGCGAAGGGTGTGCGTCAGAATCCTCGATTGCCGGGTTCGCCTCGGGAGCGCGAGATACGTCAACGTGCACCCCCCGGCGGCCGGCGATTGCCGATTCGGCGAGCGCGATACCAAGACCTCCGTCGGACAGGTCGTGGGCCGTCTGCACAAGGCCCTGCCGCACTGCGGCGTGAAAGCGGGAATACAGGACTGTCGTCTCGTCGAAATGCGGGCGCGGCGACGGCTCCCAGACCGGGCCGTACAAGCGATCCCAGGTCGTCCCGCCTAACTCCCCCCGGGTGCGCCCAAGAAGGTACACGTAGTCGCCCGGGGTGCGGAATGCGGGATCACACCGCATGGCAATGTCTGGAAGTATGCCCATGAGGCTTATCAGCAGGGTCGGTCTGATCGATATGACCTCTCCGTCTACACGGGCGTCGTTCTTCATGGAGTCCTTGCCGGAGATAAGCGGTGCGTTGTACGCACGGCAGGCGTCTGCCATCCCCTCGCAGGTGCGCACGAGTTGCGCGAGTTTGTACGCTCCATCCGGCGTCCTGTCACTCTGCACGGGATCGGGCCAGCAGAAATTATCGAGCGCCCACACCTGCGAAGGGTCACCGCCGAGCGCTACGTGCGCTCGAACCGCTTCGTCCACGGCAGCCGCTCCCATGTGATACCCGTCCCAGTCACCGTAACGGGGACAGACCCCGTGGGTCACGGTAAGCCCGCGCGACGACCCGTGGCGCGGAAGAACGACCCCGCCATCGGAAGGCCCGTCCGCCTCGACACCCGCGAACGGTTTGCCTGCAGTGCGTGCCTGCACCTCGTGGTCGTACTGCCGCACCAGGTGCTCCCGGCTCCCGATCGCGCTGTCGCTGAGCATCTGCAGCAGCGTAATACCGGGATCCGCGGGTGCGGACACCGCGTCGCCGCGCTCCGCGGGAGCACGCTCTTCCGGCGGTGTCCACAGGGCAGACAGCTGCATGCGGGGCAGCCCGTCGTGTATGAAGGCCATCTCGAGCAGGCACACCGGTTTGCCCTGGTGCGACAGTTCAATGTATCCGCTGTCGGTAAACTGCCCGATGCTCGTTGCCTCAACGTCATGACGTTCAGCGAGCGCCAGAAACGCGGTCAGGTGTTCCGGCGGCACCGCTGCGCTCATTCGCTCCTGGCTTTCGCTGACCCAGATTTCCCAGGCGGCGAGTCCCGGATACTTTAACGGGCACAGATCAAGGTTCACCTGAACGCCGCCGGATTCCCGTGCCATCTCGCCGAGCGACGAGGACAGACCTCCCGCGCCATTGTCGGTAAGCGACGAGAGATACCCGGCATCGCGTGCCTCGAGTAGAAACTCGATCATTTTTTTCTGGGTAATCGGGTCGCCGATCTGCACCGCCGAGGTCGGCGACGTCTCGTCGAGCGCCAGACTCGAAAAAGTGGCGCCGTGTATCCCGTCTTTCCCGATGCGTCCGCCGACCATAACCGCGTGGTCCCCGGGGCGCGCCGCTTTCTCCCAGGCAGGTTTCCCTGCAGTTGTGCGGGGCATTACACCGCCGGTACCGCAAAACACAAGCGGCTTGCCCCGGTAACTCTCGTCGAACAGAATGGCTCCGGCGACCACAGGAATGCCCGACTGGTTTCCTCCGTCCACAATGCCATGGTGAACCCCGTCGAGCACACGGCGCGGATGCAGCAGCATGCCCGGCACCTCAGCATCCGGCGTCTCCGGATCTCCGAAGCACAGGACGTTGGTGTTAAAGACAGGCCTCGCACCGCGGCCAGTGCCGAGTATGTCGCGGTTCACTCCGACGATGCCGGTGATCGCTCCGCCATAGGGGTCAAGCGCGCTCGGGGAGTTGTGTGTTTCTGCCTTGAAACACACCAGGGTGTCTTCGTCGAACGCGACAACGCCACTGTTGTCGTCGAACACACTGACCGTATCGTCGCGACCCTGCAGGAGTTCGTTGGTGACCGCGGCAATGTAGGTTTTGAACAAACCGTTGATCTGCTTCTCGCCGTACGTGATTCCAGCCGCAAATATCTTGTGCTTGCAATGCTCGCTCCAGGTCTGCGCGAGCATTTCTATTTCAACGTCGGTCGGCTCTCCGAGGCCGCGTTCCCGCCGGTGGGCCTGTACGTCGGGGCGGGAATAGTAGGCCTGAATCGCCTGCATTTCCTGCGTCTCCAGGGCCAGCAGTCTCCCGGAACTTATGTCCGACAACTCCTCCGCTGTACAGCCGGACAGCGGGATGGTCTGCACCGCCGGGATCGGTATGGATTCCACGTGGGGGTACATTCGCGGCAGTGGAGTCGAATCGCCGCGCTCGCGAATTTCGCACATCTGTATAAGCGGGTTATACAGGGCCTTCGAACATGCCGATATTGAAGACAGGGACGCTTCGGGTGCAACGAGAATGTACTGCACGGCAGCTGTACAGGGTTCAATGTCTTCGGGGAGCCTGTGCGAGCCGATTTGCTGAAGCGCGGACTCGAGCGTCCGGGCAACCGGATCGGTGACCCCTGGTCGCGGCGCGATTTCGACCAGGTGGGTCCATTCCGGGGCCACGGTGTCGCAGGCGGGCTCGTCGACAAAGGCCTTCTGCGCAACCGGATCGCAGACCAGGTCGGTGACCCGGTCCGGAGTAATGCGATCGTCGACACAATATACGTCGACGACAGTGCAGGCGGAGACGGCAGGAAGCAGCGATGCCAGTTTTCGAAGCGTCGTTGCCGATCGGCCGTCGGGAAGGTGCGGATGAAAAGCGCTTTCTATTCTCATGGGTTCGTGTCCGATCCAACCGTAGCAGAACACCATGATTTTGGACAGCGCGGAACGTCATTCAGGCGCTTGACCAAGTGTAGCCAAGCAGCTACAAGGATGGGAATGAATATGTCGTCGTACGGCCCTTTTTTTCACCATGGTTGCGTTGCGTGGCATATAGACTGTGCAGACAAGTTTGAAGCAATTCGCCGGATTGTTCGCGAGTCGCGAGTGTTCGAAGAAATCGACGGCCTCGACCCGGACGAGTTCGCAGACATTGTTATTGCACGCGAACGGCTGCAGAGCACCGCTCTTGGCCACGGAGTCGCGGTCGCGCATGGTCGATCGGTGCAGGTAGCTCACCCGCTGGTCGCGCTCGGAATCTCCCACGAAGGCATAGATTTTGACTCGCCCGACGGGCAACCCGTACACCTTATCTTCGTAGTCGCAAATCATCCGTCACAGCAGGTCGATTATCTGTCGATTCTTTCCACCGTTGCCCGGCTGGTGCGAAACCCGTCGTTCAGGAATGCACTGTTGTGTGCCACGGGTGGTCTTGAAGCGGAACACATTTTCGGGCAGGCTTTTCAGGAGCGCATGGAAGCGCAATACGCCCTTGGCAGGGCCATGCAGGCACGAGCCGGCTGCGCCTGATTTCCGCCGAACAGGATGTTACGATATGACCGTACAGGATCTGACAGTACAGGAACGAACCGTCTTTGCCGGCTGCCTTCTGAGACTGGTGCAGGCAGAAGGCTCGGTACAGGATGGTGAAATCGCAGGCATCAATGCTCTACGGGATGTCTTCGGCTTTTCCGACCTTGATACCCACATAGACCGCTATCAGGAATCGGTCGCTGACACAGCGAGCGATGCGGAACAGGACACCGTATTCGACACACTCGCGTCTACCGTACGCCGCCCGGAGGTACAGACCTTTATTCTCGAACGACTCGACGAGGTCAGCCGCATGGACGCATACAGGGACCAGTCAGAGGAAGCCTTTCTGAGCCACCTGCGCTCGCTCTGGAACCGACCGTCCGCCTAGACTGTAACCGGGCTCACCGCATTCAGATCAAGCGTTGCGAAGTAGTCGTCGTAGGTCTCTGCCCGCCTGATCTGCTCGGCGGTGCCGTCTTCGTGAAGCAGAATCTCGGCTGAGCGAAGCTTCCCGTTGTAATTAAACCCCATGGAATGGCCGTGCGCCCCGGTGTCGTGTATGGCAATCAGATCGCCAATTTCGATCGAAGGCAGGGCACGATCAATCGCAAACTTGTCGTTGTTTTCGCACAGGCTTCCGGTAACGTCGTAAACCTGGTCTGCCGGGGCGTCCTCTTTTCCGAGCACCGTAATGTGGTGGTACGCGCCGTACATACCGGGTCGCATGAGGTTTGCCATGTTCCCGTCGAGCCCGACGTAGTTCTTGTAGATCTGTTTCTGGTGGAGTACGCGGGTAATGAGATAGCCGTGCGGGCCGGTGACGCAGCGACCGTTTTCCATGACGATCCGTATCTGCCCGAGCCCCGCAGGAACGACCACGCGCTGGTACACCTCGTGGATTTTCTTACCCACGTACGCCAGGTCAACCGCATCCTGTTCCGGCCTGTACGGAATGCCTATGCCCCCGCCAAGATTCACGAACTCGAGCTCTATCCCGGTCTGTTCCTTGAGATCCACCGCGATTTCGAAGAGCATCGCGGCCGTATCGACGAAATAGTCGGGGTTCAGCTCATTCGAAGCAACCATGGTATGCAGCGCGAACCGTGTCGCTCCGAGATCGCGCGCCTTCGTGTAGGCGTCGAACAGCTGCTCCCGAGTCAGCCCGTACTTCGCCTCTTCGGGTTTGCCGATAATCGCGTTGCCCCCGCGAAGCGGCCCCGGATTGTAGCGAAAACAGATCAGCTCCGGCATACCCACATTCGTATTGAGATAATCGATATGGCTTATATCATCCAGATTGATGATGGCACCAAGCTCGAGAGCCTTCTGATATTCGACCGCGGGCGTA
>SKKC01000119.1 GCA_007121695.1 Spirochaetales bacterium
TACGGTAAAGAGGTAAGGAGTATGGAACGGCTTACATCCCGACTTTCATCGAAAGGCCAGACTACGATCCCGAAACAGGTGCGGGAGTCCCTGCAGCTATTCGAGGGTGACGCGGTATCGTTCGAAGTAAAAGATGGTGAAGCCGTGCTCCGCAAGGTACCGAAGGTAGACCTCGAATGGGCAGCTTCGGTGGAAAAGACACTAAGCGAGTGGGAAGACGATCTTGACGACGAACTTTAAGGAAGGCGAGATCGTCGATGTTCCGTTTCCCTTTATCGACCGCCCGGTTCAAAAACGGAGACCAGCCCTGGTTCTTTCGGCCCGGTCCGCATCGCACGACGGCGATAGCATAATCCTCGCCATGGTAACGAGTGCACGGAGAAGTGCGTGGCCGACCGACGTCGCAATACACGACTGGCACGCTGCCGGTCTGAAAGCACCGTGTGTCGTCCGATTCAAGATTTTTACTCTTGATCGCGCGCTCGTGCGAGAACGACGCGGAGAGCTCTCTGCGGAAGACCGAAAACGGGTAGCCGACGGACTGCGGGCGTGCTTCAGTCCGTGGTTGGCGGAATAAACCGGTACACTGCTTTATGTATCGCCGACGTTTTTTTACCTCATGGTCATTGGATTTACGCTCTGGGTTCTCTTTCCCTGGTACGTCCTGTTTGTGGCTCACGCCGGAAGACACCCGTGGACCAGCAGCGTCTCCGCGAGTGCAGGCCTTTCGATATACGCGCTCCTGCGGTTACAGTTCACACTGAGTACCCGATCGCGCATGCTGGACTCGATGTTGGGTCTCGGTTCGGTAATATCGATACACAGGATAACAGGACCGCTCATTGTTGCCCTGATTCCGGGTCACGCCACCGTTTCCTTTTTCGTGTACTCGCCATTCACGCGATCGGATATTGTGCCCTGCCTGCCGCCCTGCTACACGCGCTCACATCCTACACGAAGAACGGTTTATCCTGTAACCGCGACACGACGCACCGACAAAGAGGTTCTCAGTTGAAAGCATGCGTGACTAATCGAAGAACCAACCGGCTTATACTCGCGGGGTGTGTGTCCTTTGTTCTGCTTACCGCCTTCGCAATGGCGATGTATCCCGGAGGAACACATCTGGAGCTGGAGACCGATGGGTATGACTTCTTTGATAACACCTTCAGTGAACTTGGCCGCGTTCGAGGGTATCTCGGTCAGACGAACGCCGCCAGCGCGGCTTCCTTCGCGCTTGCAACAGTCGTAGCCGGAGCATCGCTTGGGGCGTTCTTCCGATCAGAGGCGGAGCGGCTACAGAATCGGGCTTCGTTGTCGAGATACGCACGGCTTACGAAGCTATTCGGATTCTTCACCGCCTTCGGATTCACGTTCGTTGGCCTTACCCCGACGGATCTGGTACCGGCTCTTCATTACCTCTTTGTATACGTAGCGTTTGTCAGTTACGCGTTCACTGTCACGGTCCTGCTATTCGGTTGGGGTAGCGTTCCAGATCGGAACGGAAACGTTCGGCGGCACAGGCTGTTCGCGTATGGCGCATTCCTGGTCGCTCTTTGTGTGTACCTGGTCGTGCTTTTATTGGCCGCCGGTACCGGAAGTACGGCTCTTCACGCACCGCTGGTTACCGGACAGAAACTCGTCGTATACGCGGCTATTGTTGTTGTCGCGACGATATGCGTTACAGACGAGATTGACAAGCGTTAAAGACTTCGCACTTTGTTCCGAGTCGGCATGCTCCCGCCCGAACCCGGTGCAGGAGTTTTGCCCGTTCTGCTATACTCCTGGCGTGGCTCTCGACTACTTTGACCTGCAGGAAATGCGCAGAAATCACCCGGCCTGGCGTCTCATGTACGCCGACAACGGCCCTCTGATTACCTCATTCCTCGACCGGGCCTTTCGCACCGAGAACGAACGGGCGCTGTCGGAGTCGGAGCTGTCTCTGCGACTCGAAGACTTTCTTTTTTCCCTGCGCGAGATCGAAGGCGACGACGCGTATCCGCGCGCAGCCCGCAGCTATCTCGACGAGTGGGCACATGTGGAAAAGGGCTGGCTTCGCAAGTTCTATCCGCCAGGATCCGACGAGGCGCACTACGACCTGACACCAGCGACCGAAACGACCTTGCGCTGGCTCGACGGTCTGTTTGAACGCCGCTTTGTCGGTACCGAAAGCAGACTCAACACCGCGGTGCAACTGCTGCGGGAGATCGCAGGCGGCGTCGAAGAGAACAGGGAACTACGTCTGGCAGAGCTGACCCGACGCCAGGCCGAAATTGCCGAAGAGATCAACCGAATATCTGAAGGCGAAACAGAATGGCAACTCGACGAGCGGGGCCTGCGCGAACGGTTCTTCGAGTTCAGCAGAACCGCTCGCGAGCTTCTCAGCGATTTTCGTGCGGTCGAAAACAACTTTCGCGAACTCGACAGAAGCGTTCGCGAACAGATTGCCACGTGGTCTGGCGAAAAAAGCGAAATGCTCGAACGCATCTTCGGCGAGCACGACGCGATTACCGAATCCGAGCAGGGGCAGAGTTTCCGCGCATTCTGGGACTTTCTCATGAACCCTGCCAGCCAGGACGAGTTAAGCGACCTGCTCGACCGCGTGTTCAGGATCTCATCAATCTCCAGAGAAAAAGAAGAAACACGCCTGCGCAGAATTCACTTCGACTGGATGAGTGCCGGGGAGCAGACGCAGCGCACGGTCGCCCGCCTTTCCCAGCAGCTCAGGAGTTACCTCGACGACCGGGCATACTACGAAAACAGGCGTATCACCGAAATTCTCTCGCACATCGAAAAGGATGCGATCGCAGTCCGCCACGCTCCACCCGATGACCTCGAAATGGAGATCAGCGACGTGCGCCCGGACATTACGCTTCCCATGGCCCGGCCGCTGTTCAGCCCGCCGCTCCCGAGTGACCTGACGAGCGAACCGGTAACAGAAGAGACAATCACGATTGACTCAGAAGCGCTCTTCGATCGAATCGTAGTCGACCGGCGCCGTCTCCTTCAGAACATACACGATACACTGGCTACGCGATCACAGGCGAAGCTCAATATGATTCTGGAACTGCATCCACTCCAAGAGGGACTCGCAGAGCTCGTCGACTATTTTGCAATCGCTGCCGGTTCGACCCATGCGATCATTGACGGGGAAGCGACCGCGACAATAACATGGCGCGATAGATCGGGCATTCATCGGAAGGCCACGGTGCCGGAGATCGTATTCGTCGCAGGAGAGCGCACATGAACGCGAGTGCAGCCGACGGTCTTTCCACGATTCTCATTCACCTGTTCCGGGGTGTTGTGCATCGCGACGAGAATGAAGCCCGGTGGAATCTGGTAGAGCGCTACGAAGCGCGTATACGGGACTACGTTTCCGTACTCGGACTCGAACTCGTGTTCGACCCCGACGCCGGGTACGCGTTTTTACGCATGCAGGAAACGGAATCCGAAGAGTCACCGGAACTTCCCCGACTCGTAGCGAGGCGGCGTTTATCGTTCCAGGTGAGTCTGATTCTCGCGCTGCTGCGACGCAGGCTGGCCGAACACGACGCGCTGAGCGGAGAGGACAGACTGGTACTCGAACGCGGAGACGTGCTCGAAATGGTCCGGACATTCATGCCCGACGGCACGAGCGAAGCGCGTGTTGACGATCGCATTACCGCAAACCTGAAACGCGTCGCCGATCTCGGCTTTATCCGCTTTCTCGACGACGCTGGCGAACGAATAGAAATCAAGCGTATCCTCGCTGCATTCGTCGATGCGCAATGGCTGCGCGAGTTCGAACAGCGACTGAACGAGTATCGCACGTATGCAGAACAGGAGTTGCAAAATGAGTGACTCCGCCCTGCTCGATTTTTCCGCTGACGACACACGCGCCGGGTTCCGGCTACGGCGCATGGAAGTGTACAACTGGGGCACCTTCGACCGCCGCGTATGGACCATTCCGGCGAACGGTCGTAACACGCTGCTTACAGGCGACATTGGAAGCGGCAAATCTACCCTGGTCGATGCCATTACAACGCTTCTTGTACCGGCGAATCGGGTCACGTATAACAAGGCCGCCGGTGCTGAGTTTCGCGAACGCGACCTGAAGTCGTATGTTCTCGGGTATTATAAGTCCGAACGTGGTGAGGCCGGTACATCCGGCAAGCCTGTTTCGCTTCGCGACCGGCACTCCTATTCGGTCATTCTCGGCGTTTTTCATAACGAGGGATTCGACCAGACCGTCACGCTCGCGCAGGTGTTCCACCAGAAAGAACAGCACGGTCAGCCAGCCCGGTTCTACGTGGTTGCAGACGACGACCTTTCTATCGTGGAGCACTTCAGCGGATTCGGTCAGGATCTCACGCAGTTGCGAAAGAACCTGCGGGGGCACCCTGCAATCGAGTCGGTGTACGACAGCTTCCCTGCCTACGGTGCAGCATTCCGTCGACGGTTCGGCCTTGGCAGCGAACAGGCACTGGAGTTGTTTCATCAGACTGTATCAATGAAAACAGTCGGTAACCTGACCGGGTTCGTCCGCGAGCACATGCTCGAGGCCTTCGATGTATCGCCCCGAATCGAAGCACTGATTCACCATTTCGACGACCTGAGCCGGGCGCATGAAGCAGTTCTTCGCGCGAAGGATCAGATATTTCGCCTCGAACCGCTTGTCGAGCGACTCGACGCGCACGAGTCATCGGTATCCCGACGCGATCACTGGCTGTACTGCCGCGGCGGTCTGCGCACGCATTTCGCAGCCCTGAAGCACGCGCTGCTCGACACGCGTCTGGCAAACATAGCCAGCGACAGGGAACGGTCGCAGTCCCGCTACGATCTGCACAGCACGGAACTCAGTCAGCAGCGGGGTGAACGCGACTCGCTGAAGCAGGCGATCGCCGAGAACGGCGGAGACCGTATCGAACAGCTTCGTAGCGAGCGAACAAGAACCGAAGCAGAGCGGGACCGGACCCTCGAGCGCTGGGAGCGCTACGACGCTCTGTGTCAGAAGCTCGGGATTGATACACCAACCGGTGCGGATGCCTGCGCGAGAACCAGGCAGGAAGCAGATAACAGGTTGGCCGATTCAGACCGGAAGGGAGATTCGCTTCAGGGCACCAGAAGCGAGGCGGAGTTCGCGTTTCGACAACTGCGCGAAGAGCACGCTCGACTCACGACCGAGATCGACTCGTTACAGGGACGGGACAGCAACATCGACTCAAGCCAGCTCGCGCTCCGGCGGCAGTTGTGTGACGCCACAGGGATCGACGATGCTCGGCTGGCCTTCGCCGGAGAACTGATCAGCGTGCGCGACGAGTTCCGGGACTGGGAAGGCGCGATCGAACGGGTGCTCAGGAGCTTTGGCCTGTCACTTCTGGTTCCAGCCGATCTGTATACACAGGTGAGCGAATGGGTGGAACGAACACACCTTCGCGGTCGTCTTGTGTACTACCGGGTCAGCGATCACATTGAATACGAAGGATCTGACGCGGACGCCGGGTCGCTCGTAAACCGGCTTGCGATTCGGGCGGACCACGAACTCGCGAACTGGGTCGAACATGAAATACGACGTCGATTCGACTTTCTGTGCGCCGACTCCATGGACGAGTTTCGTCGCGCCTCGCGCGCGATTACCCGATCCGGGCAGATCAAGGGTTCACAAAGCAGGCACGAAAAAGACGACCGGCACAGGA
>SKKC01000213.1 GCA_007121695.1 Spirochaetales bacterium
AGTTCATCCCGCTCGAAGTGAACCGTCTCACTCGGCTGCATGACCACACACCAGGTACCGGTCGAGTTCAACACGAACTCTTCTTCCTGGTTCAGCAGGTAGGGAACAAGCGCGGCGTTCGAGTCGTGGATACCTGCCGTGACAACAGTCTCCGGGTCAAGCCCGCACCGCGCCGCAATCGCCGGAGAAACTGTACCGAGCACGTCCCACGGCTTCCCGACTGACTTCGGGAGTTTGTCGGCGATACCAAGCGACTCCGCCACCGAAGACCATGCGCCTTCACGGAAGTCCCACAGATAGGTATGGCAGCCTACGTAGGTCCACTCGGCGTTGGGTTTTCCGGTGAGCTGCATGCCTATGAACGACGAATACGGCAGGAACCACGATGTTTCGTCAAACTGCCGCGGGTAGCGTTGTCGGGTAAAGAACAGAAGTTTCGCCGGGTTAATGAGTGGCTTCAGTTCGACCGTCGCGGTCTGCTTCTGCAGCTCTATCCTGTCTCCGGCCATGGCGTAAAAAGCTTCGTGCACCGATTCGTCCGGCTCGAAGGTATAGTCGATCAGCGGAACCGTCTGTGTTCCGTCCCGGTCTACACCGACGAAGGCCGCACCGTGAGCGGAACAACCGATGGCTCGTATGGGATACTCGGAGGCGAATGTGCGGAGCGCCCCGTAGAACCACTCCAGGAGGTCCGGCACGTTTTCTACCCGCACACCATCCTGCTCGACCGGAGGCACCGTTTTGACCACCGAATCGACGACTTCGAGCTTCTCGTTGAACACAAGAAGTTTCTTGTTGGTCTTCCCGATATCGAGAACTGCAATCGCGTATTTCATAACGCGTCAGATCGTAGCACGGAAATCGGCTGGACGAAAGGATTACGACAGGGCTACACTCAGCACTCCTATGACACAGCACACAACACACGTTCTGGCGCAGTTATCAGCCCTTCGGGCAGACGATCGCCTTGCCGCGGCGCGGCAGCTCGTAGAGGCACAGCCCGGGCTTCTTGACGATTCGGCACTCGGCGACGAGGTGAACAACCACGTCCATACGATTTTTTCCTTCAGCCCCTACAATCCGACGCAGGTCGCGCTCGCGGCAAAACAGGCGGGCTTGCGTGCAGTCGGCAGTGTCGACCACGACTCGATCGCAGCCGCCGAAGAGATGCTCGAAGCAGGCAGAATATTCCGCATTGCAACGACGGTCGGCTTTGAGCTCCGGATCGGATTTCGGGGAACGCCGTTCGAAACCCGCCGTCTGAACAACCCCGACGTTGAAGGCAGTGCCTATGTTCTTGCCCACGGCGTGCCGCGCCGCTACATTCCGGAGTTCGAGTCGCTGCTCGAACCGGTGCGACGCGCCCGCAGGATACGGAACGCGAAACAGGTTGAACGGCTGAACGCGCGCCTGAGTTCTGCCGGACTCGATGAACTGTCCTACGAGAAGGATGTCGAAGCACAATCCCAGGTACACAACGGTGGCACGGTCACGGAACGACACATTCTGTACGCCCTTTCCATTTCGCTCACCGAGCGCTTCGGAAAAGGACAGCAGCTTGCAGACCTGCTTCGCGAACGGCTTGGCATACCCTTGTCGGGAAGCATAGCAGAACGACTCGCGGATCCGGAGAACCCCCATTACGTCTACGACGTGCTCGGCGCGCTCAAGGCGGAACTGGTTCCGGCATTCTTTATTCAACCCGACGAGCAGGAGAGCATTCCCGTTGAACATTTTCTGGCCATCGTGAACCGCACACCTGCCATTCCCGCGTACGCGTACCTTGGCGACGTGGCCGCGTCTCCCACGGGGGACAAGAAGGCGCAGACCTTTGAAGATGCCTACCTGGATGAACTGTTTCAGTTTATCGCGGACATCGGGTTTCAGGCCGTCACGTATATGCCACCCCGGAACACGGTCGAACAGCTTGAACGCGTGTCCGAGCGAGCCCGCACGCTCGGACTCATGGAGATATCGGGGGTCGACATCAACAGCTCCCGACAAAGCTTCAACTGCCCCGAGGTGCTGCAACCCGAGTTCCGTCATCTCATTGAATCGACCTGGGCGCTGATCGCACACGAAAAGCTGTCGCACATCGACGATTCCTACGGTCTGTTCAGCGCAGGTTCGCCCTTCGCGGCCGAGTCGCTTGAAGATCGCATAGCACGCTATGCGGCGATCGGAAGGGCTATAGACCCCGCCGATCCGTGGAACATCACGGTCGAAGGACCACATATTTCCATACAGGGGAAGAAAATATCATGAGCACAGCACCACGTTTCCAGACAGCAGTTGCATCAGTTCTTCGCGGATTCACCTACGACGGGAGGCGAGCCGCTCGCGTCGAACATATCAAACCGGCACCCGACGCGGCACGGGTACTGCATCTCCCTGCGCCTCAGGTCGGAGACGCCGATCTGCCGCTTGACCTCGCAGACGACTTCGTGGGTCCGGCCGCGCGGGCATGGAACGCCTTCGTCCAGGAGCACGGCGAACTGCCCGATGTCGTGACAGTCGACGGTGTCGGCGCGTTCCGGATCGGGAAACCGGATACTTCGGCCAGTCAACACCAGGGTGGCGGACAGCATATTGCAGGCGAACGCGCATCCACAATGCAGGGGCGCATCGCCGTGGTCACCGGTGGTGCGCAGGGCTTCGGCCTGGCGCTGGCCGAGGAACTCGCCGCGGGCGGCGCGACGGTCGCACTTGTGGACCTCAATATCGAGGGTGCCACGGCGAGCGCTGCCGACCTGAACTCCCGCTTCGGCGACGGGACGGCCAGTGCCTTCGCGGCAAACGTCGCGGACGAAGAGTCCGTCGCCGCCATGATCGACGACCTGTGCGCACGCTTCGGCGGATTCGATCTGTTTATCAGTAACGCCGGGGTGCTCCGTGCCGGAAGCGTCATGAGCCTGAGCGTACAAGACTTCTCACTCGTGACCGACGTGAACTACTCGGCATTTTTCGTTTGCACCAAACATGCATCGAGCGTTCTGCGACTACAGAATGCAGGCTACCGGGCACGCGTCGCGGCGGCACTCGCAGGCGGCAACACCGAAGAAGCCGAAAGCCTGCCGAGTCACTTCATGACCGACATTCTGCAGATAAACTCCAAGTCCGGCCTCAAGGGCTCGAACCGGAACGGAGCCTACGCGGGAAGCAAGTTCGGCGGGATCGGGCTTGTGCAGAGCTTTGCGCTTGAACTCGTCGAGTATGGAATCAAGGTGAATGCGATCTGCCCCGGAAACTTTTTCGACGGCCCGCTCTGGTCTGATCCCGACCGGGGACTGTTTGTGCAGTACCTGAACGCCGGGAAGGTTCCCGGCGCGCAGTCGATCGCGGACGTGAAGCGCCACTACGAGAAGCAGGTTCCGATGGGGCGCGGCTGCACGGGAGCCGACGTCGCGAGGGCCGTGTACTACGTTGTAGACCAGGTCTACGAAACGGGGCAGGCAATCCCTGTCACGGGCGGTCAGGAAATGCTGCGCTAGGCGCGCAGCTGCGCGCCGAACCCCACGCGGTCCGCGCCTCTACCTGGCCCCGTAACTCACGCCTTTGACTTCCTCGCTGCGATCCGTCGCAGGGGGTGGTGTCGGCGTCAGATCGGAAATCCGGGCGCGAAGTTCGTCGTCCATATCTATGTCGACCGACGCGAGCGCGGCGGCCAGCTGCCCGGTGTTCCGCGCCCCTGCAATGGGAGCGGTAATCCCGGGATGGGTCGAAACCCACCGGAGCGCGAGCGACGCCGGATGCACGCCGAGTTCTTTCGCAAGCGAGGTAAACTCTTCCGCCGCTTCCAGGACACCCTTCCCACCGTATCGGGTCTGATACATCTCGTTTTCCACCAGGCGCCCGGCTTCGGGTTTATGGGACTTCGAATACTTGCCTGACAGAAGCCCTCCACCAAGCGGGCTGTACGAAATAACCCCGAGCTTTTCCGACTGCGCCATGGGCAGGATCTCCACCTCGGCCTGTCGCTTTACCAGGTTGTACATGGGCTGCAGGCAGGCAATGGGAGCCCAGCCATGCAGTGCGGCTATTCCGTTTGCCTTTGCGACCTGCCATGCAGCAAAGTTGCTTGCGCCGAGGTACAATACCTTGCCGCTGCGAACAAGGTCCTCGAGCGCCCGAAGGCTTTCCTCGAGCGGGGTTACCTCGTCGAAGCGATGCAGAAAGTACAGATCTATGCGGTCGGTGTTCAGGCGGCGAAGGCTGTCCTCGACTGCCCGCACAATGTGATACCGCGTTGACCCCCGTGAGTTGGGGCCGCCTGAGGTCGGAAAGTATACTTTGCTTGTAATTACCAGCTCATTCCGTTCCGACGACATGAGTTTTCCGAGTATGCGCTCGGATTCGCCTCCGGCATACACATTCGCGCAGTCGAAAAAATTAATTCCCGCATCCCGGCATGCGCGATAGAGCTGCTGAGAGGTATCGGCGTCCGCATCTCCGCCAAACGACATGGTGCCGTAGCACAGCTCGGATACGCGCACCCCGGTATTTCCCAGAAATCTGTATTCCATGGCCCATCTTAGGATATAGCGGCGATTGTCGCTACCACCCGAACATGGCTACTCTACAGGCATGAATCGCCGCATGAGACTGTTTTTCATTGTTCCGCTCGTGGTGCTCGGTGGTCTTGTCCTGGGCCTCGCTGCCGTCACGGTTCTCGACGTATTCGGTGGCGCTTCGGTGTCCGACGTTGCGAACCACACGTTCAGCTTCGACGACCGGCACGACATACAGGCCTTCGTCGCCCGGCCGCCGCAGGCAGCACTCGAGGAAGACACGGCGTTTCCTGTCGTCATGATGTTCCACGAGTGGTGGGGACTGAACGAGGAAATCGCCGCGCTCGCGACGCTGTTGAGTCTCGACGGATACATTGTCGTGGTTCCCGACGTCTACAGGGGCCGCGTCGCGCGCAGCGTCCCGGGAGCGTTGTCGATGCGCATTACGGTAGACATGGACCGGGTCCTCGGGGACATGGTCGCGGTACGGCAGGCCCTCGGTGGCCTCGATCGGGCCAACACTGCCCGGACCGCTGCGGTTGGCTTCTGTTTCGGGGGCGACGTTGCCATGGACCTTGTGACCGCGCGCCCGGCAGAGTTCGTCGCCACCGTGACGCTCTACGGCGGCCTCAGGCCCGACCCGGACGATCTGAGACCGCTGTTCGGGCACGGACCGGTCCTCGGTATATTCGGCGAAGTCGATCCGCAGATTTCACTCGAGCGGGTCGAGGCCTTCGGCACGGCGCTACAGGACGCACTGGTGAATCATCGTATTTCGGTATATCCCGGTGTCGGGCACGCATTCATTCAACCACACGCCATAGGCGACGGTGGCGTCGTCGACGAAGCATGGAACGAGTTACGGGGCTTTCTGCGAACGCATCTCGATCCCGTCACGCAGCAGATCACTCAGGCCAGCAGGTAGATCCACACAGGAATCGTCACGAGCGAGGCGAGCGTCGAAAAACTGACGGCCGCGGCAGCGAGCTGCTCGTCGGCGTTGAACGCGGCGGCGAAACTCTGTGAGGCGACCGCCGTCGGCATCGCCGTCATAAGGACAATGGCGGACCGAAGCAGGCCGCTTACGCCGAAGCCCCAGGTCAGCACAGCCCAGGCGAACA
>SKKC01000319.1 GCA_007121695.1 Spirochaetales bacterium
CATACGATATGGCCCATTGTGGGAATGCTTCTCGGGAGTATCGTCTTTGTGTTCCTGTACCCATTCGTGCAGAACGTGATCAATCCCATCGGAAACTTCGGTTCCGTCTCCATACAGGGTCTGTTTGGCGTAAGCCACTGGATCATTATCGCCGTACTTGCCGCAGGATCGGGTTTTCTGTTCCGTGCATTCGAGCGGAACGGGTTGTAGGCTACAGCAGCTATGGCAGTACCGGTTCGGACGGAAACCCGAGCCGGTACAGTTCGTCCAGTAATCCATCTTCGCCATACAAATGAAGCGTACCGACCGCAACGAGGGTGGTGCGCATTTCTTCGTTGTACAGGAACGACAGAAGTTGTGGCAGCCAGAGTGTGTGGCGCTCCACAATGACAGCCTGATACAGTTCGGTATCGTCCTGTAGCTCATCCAGAAGCGTCTCGAAATACGAGACGTCGTTCGTGCTCCACGCATACAGCAGACGCTCAATCTCGCTGTCCATGTTCTGAATATCCTCGAGGCTTTGTTCCAGAAGGGCGATCTCCGCCTGCATCGGCAGATCGCTGAATATACCGAGCTGCTGATCGATCGATTCAAGGCCATATATCGGAACCCTGTTCACCGCTGCTGCCAGATGCAGCTGAGCCTCGGTTCCTGCCTCGGGGTCCAGGCCTGCCTCGGCCATTGCAAAACCCGTGAGAAGCTGTGCCACGTACCAGGGTCGAAACGGCCCGATCTGCATCGGGAGCAGCCCAAGGCGGAGCCCGAAGTGCTGGACCTGCGCCCATGTCGAAGGCGGCAGCACCTCTGCAAGTGATGTGTCATCGGGCAGAAACGCGTGGCGTGACAGCGCATTGCCGAGGCTTGCCGGGTCTGCGAGGCCCGGATCCACTTCGAGAATCAGAGCGTCGCTCGCTCGCAGGATGGATCGTACGTGTGCGTCCAGACGCGCATCCCGTGGTGGCATAAGATGTACAGTCCCGAGCAGATACATGGATCGTCCGTCGTAGTCTATTCTCCACAAGGGAGGAGTCCGGGCAGCGTCCGCGTGCGCGTACGCGTCGAGAAACAGCAGGCAACAGAGCAGCGTCAGTGCGCTGCGAACCGTGGGGCGTATGACCATGGTACGAAGAGTATCAGGAGAAAAAGATCCCATACAACTGGACAGTACGGATTGACGGCCCACATATTTCTTTCGTAATGTATGCGCACAAACGCATATAAAGGAAGATACCGTTTTGTCTGACACATCAACACACGATGGACTTGGTTTTTTCGGAAAATATCTGACTATCTGGGTGGCCCTGTGCATGATTCTGGGAGTTGCCATTGGTCAATGGTTGCCACAGGTTCCAGCCTTCCTCGGACAGTTTGAGTTTGCCCAGGTCTCAATACCTGTTGCCATACTTATCTGGCTCATGATCTACCCCATGATGCTCAAAGTCGATTTTTCAAGTATTGTGCGGGCTCTGAAAATGCCGAAAGGTCTGACGATTACCTGCAGCACAAACTGGCTCATAAAACCGTTCACCATGTTCTTCTTCGCATGGCTGTTTCTCGGAGTCGTTTTCCGACCGTTCATCCCCGAAGATCTGGCGCGTGAATATATCGCTGGAGCGGTCCTTCTTGGTGCGGCACCGTGCACCGCAATGGTGTTCGTCTGGAGCCATCTCACGAAAGGAAACCCGGCGTACACGCTCGTTCAGGTCGCAGTCAACAACATGATTCTCCTGGTCGCCTTTACCCCCATTGTTGTATTGCTTCTCGGAATCAGCGATGTATTTGTACCCTTTGACACTCTGCTGCTTTCCGTCGGTCTGTTTATCGTAGTTCCGCTTGCAGCGGGCTGGATAAGCCGGGTACAGATTGTGAAACGAAAGGGTCTGGACTATTTCGAGAATGTTTTTGTGAAGAAGTTCGACGGAATCACGACAGGCGGACTCCTCCTGACGCTGATCGTGCTTTTCAGCTTTCAGGGAGATGTGATCCTGTCGAATCCCGCTCATATCGCACTGATCGCCGTTCCGCTTGTCATTCAGACCTTCGTCATCTTCTGGATCGCGTATCTATGGGCGAAGGCATGGCACGTGTCTCACGACGTCGCGGCGCCTGCCGCGTTGATCGGAGCGAGCAACTTTTTCGAGCTTGCAGTTGCGGTAGCTATCTCGCTGTTCGGGCTTACTTCGGGTGCGGCACTTGCCACGGTCGTCGGGGTCCTTGTCGAGGTGCCGTTAATGCTGACACTCGTGAAAATCGCAAACGCGACCCGGCACTGGTTTGTACCGGGTGAGGCCAAGGTGGAAGCCTGGTAGCCTGTTAACGCTGAACTCGTGCGTTGCCTTTCCAGATCGACCAGATCTGATCTTCGTCTGCCGGGTGTGCATAATCGGTAAGAAAGGTCGTTGCGAGTGCGCCGCTTGCCCACCCGAAGCGGAGCCAGTCTTCGGGCTTCCACTCTCGCAGTATGCCGTAGAGAAGCCCGCCGACGAAGCCGTCGCCGCCACCTATGCGGTCGAGGACGTGAATCTCACGCGGTTCTTCGACAAACCATTCACCGTCCACGGCGAGCACGGCCCCCCACAGGTGCGAGTTTGCGTTGAGCACCTCGCGCAGGGTAGTGGCGTACACCTGTGCGTTGGGAAAGCGCTCACGTACAGACGCTATGAGCCCCTTGAATGCATCCAGCTTGTCTCGAAGGCCAGAGCCACCAGCTGGTGGGCCGTCGACTCCAAGCGCCAGCTGAAAATCCTCCTCGTTTCCCACGAGAATATCGCTGACGGACGCAATCTCGGTAAACACGGTGCGAAGTTCCGCATCCCGGTCTTTCCAGAAACTCGCCCGGTGATTCAGGTCAAAGGAGATGAGGCTTCCGTTCTGTTTCGCCACGCGAGCCACTTCGAGACAGAACTTGGCTGTTTGTGGAGAGAGCGCCGCAATCAGACCCGAAAGATGGACGATCTGAACACCTTCGATACGGAATATCCGGTCGAGGTCGAAGTCTTTCGCGTTCAGTGTACGACCGACCTCACCAGCCCTGTCGTTGTGAACCCGGGGCCCGCGTGAACCGTACCCGCTGTCGGCAATATTGAACTGGTGCCGGTATCCCCAGGGTCCTCCCTGTTCGACCTCGTGTGCTTCCACGGAAACATGCCGTGCTGCAAGATCGGATCGAATGAACTGCGCGATCGGGCTGCCTTTTACGAGGTTCGTAATTACCTTTACCGGCAGGCCCAGGTAACTGGCAATGCTGACTACGTTGCTTTCAGCGCTCGTTGCCTGCATGTGGTACAGCGATTCCGCCTGGACGGGCTGTCCTGATTGCGGGGTAATGCGCACACCCATGCTGGTGGCGGTCAAAAGGGCCCACGAAGCATTCTGTTTCAATTTCATGTCCCCGATACTACCCCGAATGCTCGTCACGATGCAGCAGTAGATTTCGTAAAGTGTACAGTATGCTGTATAGAAAAGGCCGCTTCAGCTGGCCCCGATATGCTGGAGCAGTCTGTGGCGCCGGAAAATCTGTTCAGCGTCGCGTACGTGTGCGATCCGAAGTATCTCACGCCGAATATCGCGTATTTCCTGGCGAATCTGGTGTTCGCGGTCGAGTATCGCAAGGAGTTTGCGTTCGCGGTAGTGATGTCGAAACACGTACAGAATCTGCATTATGCGGTGGAAGTGATCGGACACAGATCGGCCCGAGAGTTCGACCGGATCCTGCACGAAGTGGTCGAGAGGAAAGCCCTGATCGCTCATCGCGTAATGTTCCGGGTTGCGAGGTGCCCACTCGGACGGTTCTGCAGTACGTTTTACTCGTGGATTCCGAATAACGAGCGAAAGAACCCGCTGCAGATCCTGAATCGTGTCGAGGGCGGTAGAAAGCTGGTGGCTTGCTTCTGCTTCCGGTTCGGTGGCTTCGCGACGACCGTGCATGACATCTATGACGTGTGAGTGTTCAACCATGCCTGTTCGTTGACGAAGCGAGTCGAGTCGGTGCTGTACGAGCTCGAGTCGCATTATGTGCGAGTGGAAGGTCTGGAGCGGAAACAGCCGTGTCGAACCAATACCGTCTATTCGTACCGCCCCGTCGAGCAGGTTACCGTACATCTGGAGAAAGCCGGTAACGAATGCCGGCACAAAGAGCAACGGGGACGACAGGGTCTTCGCCTGCACGTTCCCTTTGAACAGATCGTGCAGGACGCCTGTATCAACCCCGCTGTCGACTGAGGTACGAATGAACGACCGAACGCGAACTATGTTGCTGTATTCCTTCTCGAGCCTCCCGACTGCTTCTTCCCTGCCTTTCAGGTACAATGCTATTTCGTCGTTTACTTCGTCCGTACACATGAATCGGTTTCCCGGAATCAACGTTTCAGATGTCGGCACCACGAGCTCGTTGAGGGTCACGGCATTCCTCGACATTACGCAGTGAAGCGCAGACAGGATACTCCAGATACACAGTTCACCTACTTCCCGCGACAACAGTTCCTCGGTCAACCGGACGGGATCCTCCGTTTCGGCGTGTGTCTGAGTACGGTGGTCGGCCACAGCACGGACCGCCGAGGTCAACGTATCGACCGTAATTTCGCTCGCACGAAGGACTCGCAGCAGATCCTCAATTGGCTTCATGTGTTCGTAGAGTTTCTGCGGATTGTCGAGGTGTGCCCCCGGGTCAACGGTGTGAATTTCGTGCAGCAGGAGCATGAACACACGGATCGTGTTGTACTCCGTTTTCTCGAGATACTTCCAGCTGTGTACCTCACTTCCAGCAAGGATGTATTGAAGTGTCTGCGCAACAGGCTGAATCCGTGTAATCCACTGGACCCCGACTTCTGCGTCGATCTCGACACGAGGCGGAAAAAAACGGATCCGCAGGGCCGGGTTTACCGCGTTCTTTCGAATGATGGCGCCCAGGTTACGAAACAGAAAACGGAAGTATCCTGATCGTGGTATATGCCACAGACGCGGGGGAGGCACGTGCGCCGGCTCTGTCCGTGCCGCGGTACGACGTGGAGGAAGTTCGGGGGCGGCCTTCTGTCCGTGTTCGGGGTCGTCGCTGCCGAAATAACGAATCGGACGTGTTGAGTCCTGTTGTGTCGCCGAAGGAACGTTGTCTTCGTAGGCCACAGCTGCATCGGCACCGTCGAGTGCACGGATGCGGCGTATCTTCTCCGCCGCGTGTGCAGTGCTCAGATAGACTTCCTGCACCGCAGCCTGCTGCTCTACGGGCCGCTGTTTACGCAGGAGAAAGGCAAGCGTCGCCTGTTCGTCAATGTCCGCGTGTCGTTTGTCGAATAGTCCCACTATACCTAAGTATATCGGCGGGAAGTCCGACTCAACAGACCCTGACGCAGGGAATACGCAGGAGAGACGCGAGTTTTTCGATTTCAGAGGCGACGTGGCCGACACCGATTGCACAATGGTGGCTTGGTCCCGCTTTTGACCATGCGTTAATGAACTCCTTCGGGTCGAGAGAGAACCGGTATCTGCTATTGGTGTTTCCGATGTTCAGCACCGGCCCGGCAACGCTTTCACCCTCCGCGCACAGGAGAAACACGCCGTCATTGTTCTGGCACACCGACAGCAGGGTGACAGGCCCGTGTTGTACCGTCATTTGTATCGAGAGGCCCTTGC
>SKKC01000323.1 GCA_007121695.1 Spirochaetales bacterium
CACCGCCTGCGCCGCCGGGAACGTGCAAAGGAAATGGAGCGCACTGGGCAGTGGTGGCGTAAAGAGTTTGGCGTCTGATGTTCGTCTCGAGAACGGGCTCGGGAAGGAGGTCCACTGTATCCCCCTACTCAGGCACAATCAGTTTTGAACGTATTGGACAAGACATAGCGGCGATTGCCAGCTTTTCTGAAAGCCCGTCCGGGGACATCGCTGAGTCGGGGTGCAACCGGCCAACCTTCTCGTCTTCGTGGGCGGCAGCGTGCCGGTATGTGATCGAAAAGGCGTCTGCAGTCGGATGCGAGAGTAAAACCGACGCGCATGGGAACATACACATCAGACCCAGTCGATGCGGGTGGGAGTGTCCGCTCTGGTTATGTGGTTCACATCTCGATTCTGTTCCTTCCGGTGGAAAGTACGACGGGGTGACTGGAGTTGTGTGCGCGCTTGAGCTATTACGCACCGGAGTCGAGCTTGAGCTGATTGTTTTCGCCGAAGAGGAAGGCACGACCTTTGGCCTTGGAATGCTCGGTAGCCGCAGTTGGGTAGGAGCGCTCAATCGTGACGAGCTTGCCGCGGTACATAACCGCCTCGGCGAAAGCTATCTCGAGGCGGGCGCACCGTTTGGTGTCGATGCGGCCGCGATGGGCTCGCATCAAATTGACCCGTCTCGCTACCTCGGCTTCATAGAGGTTCATCCGGAACAGGGACTTTCACTCTGGAATAAAGGAAGTGCAGTCGCCGTGGTAAAGCGAATAAACGGCCGGCGGCAGTATGCCGTTACAATGGAGGGGCAGGGCAATCATGCCGGTTCGACCCGGATGTGCGAACGACGCGACGCAATTGTCGGTGCGGCGCAGGCAATCTGCGAAATTGAGCGTCTGGGAAATTCGCTGTCCGCCGAGCAGGACTATACTGTTCTGACCGTAGGCAGGCTCGATATCATTCCGAATGCGTTAAACGTAATCGCGGGCCGTTGTGAGTTTACGGTTGATTTTCGCGCGCAGAGTTCAGAGATCCTCGATCGGGGTGATGCTGAATTGCGATCGCTTCTCGAACGCATCTGCAAAACCCGGCAGCTTCCGCTTTCGATAAAAATGACCGAAGACCAGCCGCCGGTACCGCTGGATGAAACGGTCGTTCAGCTTCTTCGCACGGCTGCTCGATCCCGAGGCATCTCGCTCCCAGAGGTTCCAAGCGGTGCTCTTCACGACGCGGCAATAGTGGCCTCGGTACTGCCGACGGCAATGCTCTTCGTGCCAAGCAGGAATGGAATTAGTCACCATCCCGACGAGTTCAGCAGAGTTGAGGACGTTGCATGCGCAGCTGAGCTTGTGGCGCAGGTGATTTGCGACAGTGGAAGCGCTTGATGAATGGGAGTGTTGATGTTCGTCGCGAGGCGGAACGGCAAGAGCAGAGTCGTGTTCCGTTATCCATACTCAATGAACTTGACCACGATGATTTTTCGATCGTGTGCGGAGGTTTTTACGAGCACTCTCAGTGGATTATGCGGGAGGCCTGGAACTCGCGCCCGTTTGATTCGCTTAACGCGCTGGTCGATGTGTGCCGCTTTGTTGTTGATCAGGCGGGGCACGACGCCCAGGTTCAGCTGATTTGTGAGCATCCTGATCTGTTCGGGCGATTTGCGCGTGAGGGAACGTTAACCAGCGAGTCGATGGCCGAACAATCGGCTGCTGGTTTTCACGAGATAACCGCAGACGAACAGCGAGCATTTGAAGAGTTTAACGCAGCGTATCGCTCCAGCTTCGGTTTTCCGTTTGTAATCTGCGCCAGGGAGAACGGGAAAGAGGCAATTCTCGAGGCGATAAGACAACGTCTTGAACACGATCGGAAGGATGAGATCAGGACTGCACTTGATGAGATTCATAAAATAGCGCGTCTGCGAATGAACGATGCCGTCGATGAGGAGCGGTGAATCACGCGCGGGTGGCTTACAGGAGGAAACAGATGGCGACGCTGACAAAGAACAGCTACGGCAAAGACCGTGTGCGTCTTACGAAGGTCGTGCGAACGAGCGCAAGGCATGAGTTACATGAGTACACCGCATTTTTGCGGCTCTACGGAAGCGCATTTGAAGCTGTCTATGTAGAAGACGATAACAGTTATTGTGTTCCTACGGACACCATGAAAAACGCGGTCTACATGATTGCAAAAACGAAAGAATTCGGTTCGCCAGAAGAATTCGCGTTACTCCTGACAGACCATTTTGTACGCAGGATTGACCATGTGGAACGATGCGAAGTGTGGATTGAACAGAATGTCTGGTCACGTATCCTTGTTGAGGGAAAAGAGCACGATCACGCGTTCACGAAACAGCACTACCGCAGGACTGCCAGATGCGACCATGCGAAAGGTGCTGGCGAACAGGGTGAAATGCTTGAGCTTCGTGGTGGGGTGACCGGGCTTGAGGTGCTGAAGACAAGCGGTTCGTCTTTTTCCGGCTTTCTGAAGGATAGCTATACGACGCTTCCGGAGACCAATGAGCGAATTCTTGCGACAACCGTCGATGCGAAATGGAAGTTCCGGAGCGCGGACGCGGGTCACTCATTCAACTCCGATGCGGAGCGTGCGCTTCGGGTGCTGCTTGAGGTATTTGCAACTCATCAGAGCCCGAGCCTTCAGAGTACGTTGCTGCTTGTAGGACAGCGTATTCTGGATTCGGTCACCACGATTCAGGAAATCGAAATGACCATGCCCAATCAACATCACATTCTTTTCGATCTTTCGCGATTCGGGAAGTCGAACAATAATGAGATTTTCTATGGCACCGACGCTCCATCGGGCGTAATACAGGGAACGGTTTCGCGTTAGCGTTAAGGCGAATGTCGGGCTACCCCGGGCATACGCTACGGCACAGCAGGAGGGACTGTGAGAAAGCTGAGTACACATGTTCTTGATACGACAATTGGAGAGCCCGCAAGAGGCGTCCGCATCGAGCTCCGACGAGAGCTCGACAGTGAAAGCTGGCGGATCTACGAAGGAGTTACGAACTCTGACGGTCGAACCGATCATCCACTTCTTGCCGGGGAGGATCTGGAGCCAGGGAAGTATCAACTCTTTTTCCACCTTGGTGCCTATTTCCATGCAGTCGGTCATCGTGATGCCAGACGTTTTCTCGATGTTGTCCCGGTATTTTTCACGATTACTGATGCGACGCGAAGCTACCACGTACCGCTTCTCGCATCACCGTGGGCGTACAGTACATATCGGGGAAGTTAAGGCAGTGGCTGAAATTGATCTCGTTATACGAAACGTGCGTCTTGTGAGTCAGCAGATAACCGGGGAAACCGATGGCGAAATAACCTCTGCAGCAGGCAATCCGATAAATGACAACGAGGTAAATCGGTGGGATATTGCCGTAGCCGGCGAGAAGATCGTTGAGATCCGCTCGACTGTGTCTCAATGCGCCGAGAATGAGATCGACGGAACGGGACTGACCGCTTTTCCCGGCCTTATTGACTCTCATGTACATTTGAATGATCCCGGGCGCGATCACTGGGAAGGCGGGCGAACTGGTTCGTCAGCGCTTGCCGCCGGGGGAGTTACCTGTTTCGCAGATATGCCGCTCAACAGTTCCCCGCCGACGCTCACAGCCGACGCCTTTGACGCGAAGTGCAAACGGCTGAGCGAAACCTCTCGAATCGACTTCGCGCTATGGGGCGGTTTGACTCCGCAGAATATTGACCATATGGACGAACTCGCCGAGCGGGGAGTGATCGGTTTCAAGGCGTTCATGTGTCCGAGCGGGATTGAGGATTTTTGTCATGCCGACGACCTTACGCTGCTACGTGGTATGGAGCGTGCAGCGAAACTCAAGCTGCCTGTTGCGGTACACGCAGAAAACGCTGCCTTGACCGGGGCACTCTCCGCGGATTTCTCGAAGAGCGGAAGAACTGATGCCGAAGCATTCTTTGAGTCACGGCCTGTTGTGGCTGAGCTGGAGGCGATACAACGTGCGATTCTCTACGCACGCGAAACCGGGTGTGCTCTCCATATCGTGCACGTTTCAAGTGCGCAAGGGATAGCAATGGTTCGTGACGCAGTACACCGACAGGGAATTGATGTAACCTGCGAGACGTGTCCACATTACCTCATGTTCACTGCTGCCGACGCTGCACGTATTGGACCCGCTGCGAAGTGCGCCCCACCGCTTCGAAGCGAAATGGAGCGAGAAGAACTGCTCACTGCCCTAAAGCGTGGACAGATTGATCTCGTCGGCTCGGATCATTCTCCGTCTCCAGCCGGAATGAAAATGGGAAAGAGTTTCGTCGATGCCTGGGGAGGAATCGCCGGTGCGCAGATGACGTTACGTGCGCTGCTGACCCTTGGTGTAAGCGAAGCGCAGGTACTGGACCTTATGGGGATGTCTCCGGCGACGCGCTTCGCACTGGCACGAAAGGGAAGACTCGCACCGGGATACGATGCGGATATCGTGCTTGTGAATCCTGGTGCACCCGAGAGACCGGTTACGAAGATTGAATTATGTGACCGACATCGTACCTCTGCGTGGATCGGTGTGAAACTGCGGGGTTCGATCGAGTTCGTCTTCCGGCGGGGCGAGCTCATTCGCCAGGGCTCCATTTGGTGCAACGATTCGTGCGGTCGTTTCGTGAAGAGTTTCGTCGGAGAATCGACGTAGGAAACGGACTACAGATCGTAACTAACGATCAAATACGACCGGTACGTTTCCACAGCATAGTAACAAGCATTTGCTCAGCAATCTGCAATTACATCCGCTATTGCCACGTCCTGTCGTTCACGTTTGCGAAAGTAAGAGATCTCGGTATGTCCTGCGACCGAAAGGTTTGCGAGGGCCTCGTCGAAGTACTGCCCGACCGTCTCGGGTTTATGTGAATCCGAACCGAGCGTAAACCGGTTCCCGATCTCGCGTGCCCAGTACATGGTCTGCGGATCGGGGTGCATCTCGTAGACACCCTTGATCTTGCCGCTCGTGTTCACCTCAAGGCACACATCATGCTTCGCTGCACTTTCAAAGAATGCACGAATCTCCCGTTCGTAGTCCTTCGGCTCAAAAGGCTCAACCGTTCCGTAGATACGAATCAGGTCGGGGTGCGCGACGCTGTCGTAGCGATCGCTTGTAACTGCATGGGTCAGAATAGCGAAGTAATCACGAATTATGTCCGACTCACTCGCGAGCCCAGCTTTCGGTATCCGGTTCCGATATGAGCGCATATGATGATGAAGCGATCCGAGCACAAAGTCGAAGTTCCACTGTTCAAGCGTGCGGTCCATTCGCTTCATAACAGACTCGTCCGGAAACACCTCGGCCTCTATTCCGAAGAGCACTTCGACCCCAATCTCTGTTCCGTACACAGCCGCGTCCTGAACCATGTCGTAATAACGTGGCAGATCGGCATCGGCCATGCGCGTGCCGCGTGTACCAAACTCCGGGTAGTCATCCATCGGGATATGGCAGGTAAAGGTAATGAGGGTAAGGCCCGCTCGCTTCGCAGCACGCACGTACTCGCGCGGCTCCCCCTTGGCGTGTCCGCAAAGCGGCGTGTGCATATGACAGTCTGGTCGCATAATGGGCGTCATAGTACCCGGCAGATGTGTCGAGGCGCAAATGGGGGCGGGCTTCAGCC
>SKKC01000101.1 GCA_007121695.1 Spirochaetales bacterium
CGAACACGGTATGCAGCTCATTACGGAATATCTCGCTCAGACAGCGGGTCCGGTAGAGAAGACTGAACGGAGGCCGGTATGAGACGGTACGGAAAGGGCGGAGCGGGGCGGCTTGCTCGTGCGATTCGACTGATTAGTCTGTTGTTCGTCGGGCTCTCGCTTTCGAACGCGATCGGAACAGGGCTCTTCCTGAGAAATGCGCAACCTGCCCAAGGCCTTATTATCGGCATGGATCAGGTCGATAATCCCGTGCCACTCGTTGCGCCGGAAACGGGGCGGGTATTTTATCCGGTGATCGAGTTTGCTGACGAGGGAAATACACGATATGTTATCGAGGCCCGCCGGGGCATACGATCACCGGACGTCGGTCCCGGAGATACGGTCGAAGTACTGTACCGGCCGGAACGACCCCAGTCCGCGAGATTGAACGATCCCGTGGAACTGTGGGGCGCAACGGGTGTGTTCGGAGGACTGGCAGCGCTCGCGCTGTTTATCAGCCTCGTCGCCCCGTTCGGATTTGCAGATATTCGGGCGCATCGCCGGTCGGCGAGCCCGGTCTGGAAGGAAGACGAATCGTGAAAGAGACACGCGGCAGCGGCATTGCAACCGATCTGTATGAACTGACAATGATGCAGGGCTACCAGACCTACGGCAAGAACATTCCCGTCGTTTTCGAAGTGTTCTTTCGGTCACAACCCTTCGGATCCGGGTATTCCATCCTGGCAGGTGTTGCCGACGTCGTTTCCTATCTCGAAAATCTGTCGTTTTCTGCGGACGAGATCGGGTACCTGTCCGGAGTTGGTGGGTTTCGCGACGAGTTTCTGTCGCACCTGCAGGATTTCTCGTTTACTGGTGACGTCTACGCCATGCGCGAGGGTGAGGTGGTTTTCCCGAATGAACCCGTTCTCCGCGTTCACGCGGACATGAGTCAGGCGCAACTTATCGAAAGCACGGTTCTGAATTTCCTGAATTTTCAAACCCTCATTGCCACCAAAGCAGCCCGCATCGTGCACGCAGCGCATGGTCGGGACGTACTCGAAATGGGTATGAGACGAGCGCAGGGTCCGAATGGAGCCTTGACGGCTGCGCGTGCAGCGTACATCGGTGGAGCCGCGGCGAGCAGTAACACACTCGCAGGTATGACCTATGGTATCCCGGTTCGGGGTACCATGGCGCACAGCTGGATCATGGCCTTCGACTCGGAACTCGAAGCGTTTCAACGCTACGCAGAGCTGTATCCGGACCGCTGTATTTTTCTGATAGATACCTATGACACGCTCGGATCGGGAATAGAAAACGCGATTACTGTTGGCGCCTGGCTGCGCGAACAGGGGAAGACCTTCGGCGTGAGACTCGACAGCGGCGACCTCGAGTACCTGTCGCACGCGGTCCGGAAACGCCTTGATGACGCCGGTTTTCCCGATGCGCGGATCGCGGTCAGCAACGAACTCGACGAATGGATCGTTAATCAGCTTGTGACCGACGGTGCACCAATTGACCTGTGGGGCATAGGTACGCATCTTGTGACGGGCGGTTCGCAGGCAAGCTTCCCGGGGGTGTACAAGCTTGCAGCGCGATACGACGCTGCGCTCGGTACCATGAGACCCGTCATGAAGGTGTCCGATAACCCCGAAAAATCAAGTAATCCCGGAATAAAACAGGTGTTCCGATTCTATTCGGAAACGGGCGAGCCGCTCGGTGACCTGGTCTGTGAAGCCGACGAAGCGGAACCATCGGGTGAGCCCGTCCTCCTGTATCATCCAACGTCCATTACCCAGAAGTACAGAATGGAAGGCTACCATCGTACCGAAGCACTTCTGAAGCCGGTCATGAAAGGAGGCACTCGGTACGGAAAAACCGAAAGTCTCCCCGAGCTTCGAGCCAGGTCAATTTCCCGGGTCGAGTCGCTTCCACATACCTACCGACGTATGATCAATCCGCATGTATACAAGGTAAGTCTCTCCCGGCGTCTGAAGGAAATGAAGCTCGATATACTGCGGGAATACGGCATATACGAGTAATGCAGGTTGAAGACGGAGCAGAAATACACCTATACTGCCGCGGTACACATGAGCACCATACCAATCGCATCCGACGAACGTAGCCGCTACGAGAAGCTGGAGTTCGTGGCATTTCTCGCAGGCCTCTGTCTGTTTTTTTCCACCATCGAATATCTTTTTCCAAAGCCGCTGCCATTCTTCAGGCTTGGTCTGGCGAACCTGCCTATTCTCATCTCGCTTGAGTTTTTCGCTCCGGGGTACGTGTTCCTTCTCGTTCTGCTGAAGGTGCTCGGTCAGGGGCTGGTCAATGGGACCCTGGCGTCGTATGTGTTTCTGTTTTCCCTCGCCGGAAGTTTTTCGAGCGTGATCGTGATGCTTTCGGTTCGTCGGATGTTCGGTCGACACATCAGCCTGGTTGGTATCAGTCTCTTTGGTGCGGTTGCGAGCAACGTGGTGCAGATATTACTGAGCGTAAACTTTATTTTTGGTCTGACCGCCTGGGTTATTGCGCCGATTTTCATGACCCTTGGGACAGGAAGCGGTCTGTTTGTCGGCATGTTCGCGGAACGATTCCGGACACAAAGCCGCTGGCTTGAAACGATGCGACAGCACTATGGCAAAAATCCGGAAAGCTGACAGCTTTCTCTCGCGAAACATCTCGGCGGTTCACCTGTTCATTGGTGCGACCCTTGTCCTCCCCGCATATCTGTTTCAGCAGAACCTGCTTGTTCGTATGGCACAGGTGCTGCTCTTCGCGTGGCTTGCCACGGTGAACGGAAAACGCATCAAGTGGAATTATTTCATCATCATGGTCTCATCAATTACATTCTTCCATACGCTCAATCCATTTGGTGAAGTCATTTTCAGCCTCGGACCCTATACAATGACTCGGGGTGCATTGCGCGGGGGGCTTTTCAGGGGAGTTACCATTGTGGGGTTGGTGTTTCTCTCGTTATTTTCCATTCGCCCCGACCTGAAGTTGCCCGGTAAACTCGGTGGTCTTCTCGGGCAGGTGTTTTATTATTTCGAGCGCGTATTCGAAGGTAAAAAAAAGATCCGCGTGAAAGCAATTATAGAGAGTCTGGACGAGATTCTCTGGGATCTCTTTGTTCCCGGCGAGACCGTCGAGCCGGCCTACATCGAGGGGACACGAACGACGAAGTACGGCTGGCTTTTTCTTGGTGCTCTGGTCGGCGCGAACTGGTTTCTCGTGTTCTATCGGGTGCCGCTCACCATACTGTAGCGTACTGTTTCGAGGAGGATTACGCACATGCCAAAGACAATGAAAGCACTGGTAAAGAAAAAGGCCGAGCCCGGGCTGTGGCTCGACGAAGTCCCGGTACCGGAGCCGGGAATTAACGATGTGCTGATCCGTATCGAGAAAACATCAATCTGTGGCACCGATATCCATATTTACAACTGGGATCGATGGGCCCAGCAGACCATCCCGGTGCCCATGCACGTCGGGCACGAATACGTAGGTGTCGTGGAAGCGGTTGGCGAGAACGTGCACGATTTTCAACCCGGTGACCTTGTCAGCGGCGAAGGACATATCGTGTGCGGACGGTGCCGGAACTGCCTCGCTGGCCGCAGACACCTGTGTCCTCATACCCTGGGGGTCGGCGTAAATCGCCCGGGCGCGTTTGCGGAGTTTCTCTGCATCCCGATGAGCAACGTCTGGTACGCCGATACGCGTATCCCGAAAGAAGTCCTCAGCTGTTTCGACCCGCTGGGTAACGCGGTGCACACGGCACTCAGTTTTGATGTGCTGGGAGAAGATGTGCTGATTACCGGTGCAGGACCGATAGGAATTATGGCCGCCGCAGTCGCCCGTCATGCGGGGGCCAGATACGTGGTGATTACCGACGTGAATCCGTACCGGCTTGATCTGGCGAGGAACATGGGAGTCACGCTCGCGGTCAATCCGCTCGAACAGTCTCTGCCGGATGTGCAGGCCTCGCTCGGTATGCAGGAAGGCTTTGACGTTGGTCTGGAAATGTCGGGAAACGCTCGTGCGTTTACGGATATGGTCGCGAACATGTGTCATGGGGGCAAAATTGCCATGCTTGGCATCATGGGAGAGGACATCGCCATAGACTGGAATACCATTGTGTTCAATGGACTGCACATAAAGGGTATATACGGGCGCGAAATGTATGAGACCTGGTACAAGATGACGAGTATGATACAGAGTGGACTCGATATTTCACCAGTCATTACTCACCAGTTCGGGTATCGTGACTTTGAGCAGGCCTTCGAAACCATGAAAAGCGGTAATAGCGGAAAGATCGTACTCGACTGGACAAAGGTATGACCGATACAGGAGGATTTCAGGTATGTACGGATCATTGAAGGAAAGCCTCGCGAACGAACTGCAGGAGATTCGTGACGCCGGCCTGTACAAGAAAGAGCGGGTGATTACGACACCGCAGTCGTCTCATATCCGGACAACGGAATCCGGTGACACGCTGAACTTCTGCGCCAATAATTACCTCGGGCTTTCCGACCATGCAGCGCTCATCGAAGCAGCGCGGGAGTCGCTCGATTCCTGGGGATTCGGACTTTCTTCGGTGCGTTTCATCTGCGGAACCCAGGAAATACATACGCAGCTTGAACAGAAACTCTCCCGCTTTCTCGGTACCGAGGACACCATACTGTACGCGAGCTGTTTCGATGCAAATGGGGGCCTGTTCGAGCCGCTCCTTGGTCCGGAGGATGCAGTAATAAGCGACGCGCTGAACCACGCAAGCATTATTGACGGCATACGTCTGTGCAAGGCGCAGCGATACAGATATGCCAACAACGACATGAACGATCTCGAGCGTGTCCTGCAGGAATCACAATCTGCTCGGCGCCGTCTTATCGCAACGGATGGTGTGTTCAGCATGGACGGTACGATCGCGAAACTGGACGACATATGCGATCTCGCCGATCGGTACAACGCGATTGTCATGTTCGATGACTGTCACGCGGTCGGGTTTCTCGGGGAGGGTGGACGCGGAACGCACGCGTACCGGGGTGTGCTCGATCGGGTAGATATAATCACCGGTACGCTCGGGAAGGCTCTCGGTGGCGCGACCGGCGGATATACGTCGGGACGAAAGGAAATCATTTCGCTGCTTCGGCAGCGGTCGAGACCCTACCTGTTTTCGAACACGGTGGCTCCCTCGATTGTCGCTGCGTCCATTGCGGCGCTTGAGCTTATCGAAAACGACCGTAGTCTGCAGGACACGCTGTTCCGGAATACCCGGCATTTTCGCAGCGGGATGGCTGCCGCAGGGTTTGATATTGCGGATGGCGAGCACCCCATCGTACCGATCATGCTCGGCGAGGCGACGCTCGCAAACCAGATGGCGACCCGACTGCTCGAACGCGGTATATACGTTATCGGATTCTCCTACCCGGTCGTTCCAAAGGGAACAGCGCGTATCCGTGTGCAGCTGTCTGCCGCTCACTCGGAAACGGACGTCCAGCAGGCGATAGACGCGTTCAGCGCGGTTCGCGACGAACTTTCGTAATTAATCAGTCTTCGTCGCTGATCGCTCCATCTGTAAGATTGTCAAACGTCTCGAGTATAATCTGTTCGTACTCTTCCGGCGCTTCCACG
>SKKC01000366.1 GCA_007121695.1 Spirochaetales bacterium
GGATAGACTTTCGATACTGATTCAAACTCGACCATGCTTACTCCTTGCGTATCTCGTCCAGCGCGCTATCGAGGCTGCTCAGAAACACATCGTTCTGTGCTTCGGTTCCCATGGTGACCCGCAGATGTGCGGGGTATCCCCAGGCGGACGCCGAGCGGACAATGACTCCCCGCCGCAGCATCGCCTCGGCCAGCGCGTCTGCGTCCACTCCGACCTCGAAAAACACGAAGTTCGTGTGCGTTGTAGTCACCTCGAGGCCTCGCGCCGAGAGTTCGCGCTCGAGACGTGTCCGTGATGCCTGCAGGCGCTTCAGCGCAGCCTGCACGTTCGGCCAGTCGTCGGTAAGGCAGGCTCGTGCGCCGGCAATGCCAATGCGATTGGCGTTGAACGGTTCAGACACCGTGTCTATGACGCGGACAAGGTCGGGCCGTGCCACCGCGTACCCGATACGTCCACCAGCAAGTCCGAAGGCCTTCGAGAAGGTCCGGACAATCACGACGTTGTGATCGTCGAGGTCCTGCGCTGTCGCCGGAAGGTTTTCCTCTGCAGCGAACTCCGCGTAGGCCTCGTCTACTACGAGCCATGCGGTCGGTGGGAGCGCATCGCGCAGCCGCTCGTAGGCTGCGACATCTACCACGGTGCCGGTTGGATTGTTGGGGTTGCACAACCAGACGATCCTGGTCTTCCCGGTCAGTGCAGCGCGCATGGCGTCAGGATCAATCGTGAACTGTTCGTTCAGCGACACCTCTTTCACGGTCGCACCTGCAACCTTCGATATTTCGCGATACAGCCCGTAGCTCTGCGTGGGAAGAATAACTTCGTCGCCGGTTCGCAGAAAGGTTGCGGCCAGAGTCTCGAGAATGCCACCGGCGCCGTGGCCTATCGCGACCGACGACGCATCGCGCCCGAATCGCGCGCCAATGTTCGCGCGCAGATCGCGGAACGACGCATCCGGATACTCGTGAATGCGGTCGATCTCTTCGATCATTGCTGCCCGGGCGGCAGGGAAGGGCGCGTAGGGGTTTTCGTTCGACCCGAGTTTAATGACGCTTTCCAGGCCGTATTCGCGCTGTACTTCCTCGATCGTTTTTCCGGCTACGTAGGCCTGAGCCTTCAGGATCTCTTCTCGAATACCGGGAACACTCATGACTCGCTCCCCGGTCCGGTGTCGCGGGGCGCCCGGACCTCAATAATGGTTGGATAGGCCTTCTTCAGCGCCTCGCGCACAAGCTGCGCCACGTTCGAAGGATCATCGGCCCGGTGACCGTCAGCGCCGAAGCTCTTCGCAAAGGCGCAGAAATCGGGACCCATAATGTCGACAGCGATCCTGTTGCCGGGGTGACGCGCGTCCTCGGTACGGCGTATTTCGCCATATCCACCATCGTTGTAAATGACTACAGGTATGCCAAAGCCGGCGTCGCAGGCAGACGCGAACTCCGATGATGTGAACTGGAACCCTCCGTCGCCAGCGAGCGCGACGACCGGGCGCTCAGGCGATGCTGCCTTGGCGCCGATTGCGGTCGGAAGGGCGTAGCCGAGCGTTCCGTAGCCGACAGGGTGCAGATAGCTTGCCGGTGCGTAGGTCTCGTATTCGCTGAGCCCCACGTAGGCGGCCGTTGTCATGTCGGTTACCAGTACTCCGTCGTCCGGGAGCGCGTCCCGTATGCCCGCGAGCATGGCCTGAATCCGTGCAAGTGCAGCGGGCGAGAGCCCGTAGGTTTCGCTTGCGCACGCGGCTGATTCGGTTTTCAGGCGTTCGACGGTTCTGGTCTGCTGCGCGCGTGCGCTGTTTGCCAGCCTGGTGTTGAGTTCTGACAGAACCTCCCTGCAGTCGCCACACACGGCAGCATCGGCCTTTCTGGCAACATCGAAATGCGACGGATCCAGGTTAATGGCGACATACCGACCGCGCACTTCAAAGGGCTCGTACCACAGATCGGTCGAGGAAAGCTGTGTGCCAACTCCCAGCACAAGGTCGCAGGAGGCAAGCCACTCACGAACCGGCGGCATGTGAAGCCGTCCTCCGAGCGAGAGCGGGTGGCCATCCGGCAGTACGCCCTTTCCCGCAGCCGTTGCCACGACAGGCGCGTTCAGCGCTTCGGCAAAGACACGCAGTTCCTCCGCCGCGGCGACGCTCCCGCCCCCTGCGACGATGCCGACTGTTTCAGCTGCGTCGAGCGTGGCTAGAACCTCCGCAATGCCCGATTCGTACGACGTGGCAGGACTCGGCTGCAGGAGGTCAAGCGGAATCTCGAGGTGTACCGGGCCCGGTCGCCCGGCCGTCGCAAGCTCCCAGGCAGCACGCAGGTAGGCATCGAGGTGCCCGAGATCGGGAACCCTGCGGCTTTCCTTGGCGAGACTCGCTGCGAGCCGTGTCGAATCTCGCAGCTCGTGCAGATCTCCGCGATCCTTGTCCACGGCGCGGCGGGAAAGCTGCGTCGATATGACAAGCATCGGAACAGAGTCGTGAAGCGCCTGCGCCATGGGCGTTGCCGCGTTCGTGAGTCCCGGGCCCGTAATGACGAGTGCTACCCCCGGCGTGCCCGTCGTGCGTCCGTGCCCGAGCGCCATGAACGCGGCTCCCGACTCGTTCCGTGCGGTCACGTGTGCAATGTCGGTGTGGTGTATCAGCCGGTCGTAGATATCGAGATTGTGTATACCCGGTATGCCATACACGGTACGGCACCCGAGCGAGATGAGTGTGGAAAGTAGTTGTTGTGAACCGTCGATCAACTGAATGCTCCTCTGTGTTTCAGGCCTGATACGACCTGCCCGCGGGCAACGGTATGACCTGCGGTTCAGGCGAAGAATGTATCTGGCGAATGATTTTGTGCTGCCTAAGGGAACAGGCCGCCGTGGTCACAGCCGGTTGGATGCGCGTGATAGCCCAGCCGGTGTAGCGCGAGAGATTCGTGCGTGTGTTCTGCGAATGCGTACTTCATGTGCAGTGTGGCCCTCCCATTACCGTAGTGCGGCAGGCGCAAAGAATCAAGACACTTCGGTTAAAATATTTCGAATCGAAAAGGTTTCAGTACGCTACACTGCAGGTGAAACCAGCAGACGCCGGGTATACGAGGTCAGCCAGGCATTCGACCAGCCCCACAGCGTGCTGTCGCGCATGATCTTTTTGACCGTTTCGCGGCCGATTTTCACTTCTCCGCACAGCACCTGGGGATTGTTCCGTGATACGGCGACCGTTTTCGCGGCAAAGAGCAGCGGCCACATGCACGCGAGGCGCAGACGGTGCAGATGTCGCGGAATAAGCCGGATGTACGCGACTCCCGACATGAGGTGGCGTTCCGCCTTGAGCACCAGATCGTCTACCACCTGTAAGGCGGCGGTTCGTGCGTCAGGAGAAAAAAGCTCGGAGGGTGTAAGCCCGTGACTGGTGCAGAACGTGCGCGGGACGAAAATCCATCCACGCTCGAAATCCTTGCGAAGCCCGCGCAGAATGTTCACCGTCTGCAGGGCAAGGCCAAACTCACGGGCGAGCGGCATAAGCGTATCCCGTCTTCGAGCCACGCCGGGCGAATGCTCGGCAAACAGATCGGTTACGAGGTACCCGACGATGCCCGCGACGTAATGCATGTAGTCATCCATTTCGGTCTCGTCTTCGACTCGAGGCCCTTTCGCCTGCCATTTTGCCATGCCCCTCGTCGTTTCACGGACCCGTCGAAAAATGGCCTGCGTCGCTTTCTGGGGAAACGCCTGCAGGGCTCCGAGCAGCGATCCGCTGCGGTAGGCAACCACTGCTTCCGGATCGTCGGGCCTGTGGGGAATCGTGTCGAGTTCGTTCAGAAAGCCCGTCAGTTCAGTCTCGTCTTCGAGCACATCGTCCCAGCGCTCGAGGAGCGCGATCTTGCGCTCCGGGCTAATCGTTTCGTGATCTTCGAGGTAGTCTGAAACCCGGAACAGAAGGTAGGAGACCGCGATCTCGTGCTTCAGGGTGCCGGGAAGCCCTTCTATGGACAGCGAGAAGGTGCGCGACGTCTCGCGTAGCAGCGAGAAAACTTCATGTGCGTCCATGTCGAGGGACGCGTTTGATTGTTCGTTCGTTGAGAGGAAATCAGTATTACTGCTCATACACGCGTAGTGTAGCGTGTATGAGCCAGTAATATCGAGGGGGTGGTCCTAGTAGCGCATGCGCATGCCAAGACCCATGCGATCGCCTACAAACATGAACGGCTGTGGCTCGAACACGACGGCATCCGTCTCTATGTTTCGAAGCGCGAGTTCGCGCGCGTGCGATGCGCTCCACGAGCGGAGAACCAGGTCGAGCACGCTTCCGCCGAGCACGACGCCGAGGGACGGAGCAAGGTCGGCAAAGCTCAGATCGCCCCATGCCGATTCAATGTCGCTTCGAGAGTCGTTCCAGTAATCAAGCCCTGTGCTGCCGTCCTTTCGGAGCTGCACCGTCTCCGGCAGCAGCGCGTATGCGCCCCAGAGCGTACCGACGGTTAATCCGATGTCGCCAAGGAGGAACAGGGACCCCGCAAGCGGGTCGCCACCACGAAACTGCCCGAAACCGGGAGCAATGAAGGATCGAACGCGAAGCGACCGTACGTAGGCAGCCTCCTGCTCGCGTACGCTCAGCACTCCCAGAAGTTCCGTCAGATCGGCTACGGTGAGATCTGCCAGACTCGCCCCGGCAGCATCGTCCGCGAAGGACTCAAGCTCCTCTGCTACGAGATCAGAGAACATGCGGTCGCTTCCCCGCACGCCACCGTGCCCGTGGTGCGGTGAGGCGAAGGCCGTTGCCGCAATCGTGATACACATGAATGTCAGTATTGATATTTTCTTCATGTACCAGAAGATAGGGAGACGCCCGCCCCACCGGCAAGGGCAGAACGGGCTTTATCTGTAACTGTAAGGTTGATGTAAGGACCTAGAAGCCGAGGCGGACATCCACTGCCGCAGCGAGTCCATCCGGTCCGAACACGCCCGGAATACGCGGCGAGGTGCTCTCTACCTGCACGTTTATTTCCGCAACATAGAGCGGAATACGCAACCCGGCCGTGGCACGCCACACCGGACGCTCCCGGCCGATGCCGAAATAGAGGATGTTTGCAGGAAAGCGGTTCCCCGCGATCGTGACGCCGGGGTTTATCGCGCCAAGCGTCTGGCTGAACACGACGTGTGCGTGAGGGATAATGTCGACAAAGGGGAGGCCAAACCGGTAGAACCCCGAAACACCGGGTGCAAGGAAGATGCGCTGTGAGGCTTCCCCTACAAACTCGACGTCTACCTCATCTGCCTCCAGTTCAAGGGGGTCTTCATCATCCAGGAATGCCTGAATCGCATTCTCCGTGGAAGCACTGTAGGATCCTGTGATCCGGAACTCGTTTGTCGCGGTGGCCGGTATGATCGTAATATCGGTGAGTCCGACACCCCAGTGCGGCCTGTTGTTCCCGGCCCGACGAATGACGCCCAGGTCCACCTTGAATCCGCTGTTTCCGAAGGCCTCGCCTATATCGAGGCTGCCGCCGTCCTGTAGCGCGACAAGATCGACCGATGAGTACACGCGCGTGTCTATGCCCGCAGACGCGGAAAATCCTTCGTCTGTCGTCGTCAGGTCGAACACAAATCCGCCTTCGCCCGAAAACGCC
>SKKC01000103.1 GCA_007121695.1 Spirochaetales bacterium
AGATCATCGATCAGAACGGCGGGTTTCAGTTCGACTGAGTCCGGCTGGCCTGTGGCTCAGCTATGCTCTGCCCGGATCGCTTCGAACAATCGCACGTGTTCCGACGTCGCCCGGTACAGCACCGCAGGCTCGCCGATCGGTGCGGGTACCTTGTGGAACTGTCCCCCGTCGAAGCGTTTCCCTGTCCAGAAATGTATCCATTCGTCGTCCGGCAGGTAGCAGCGCACCTGACGGCGGCCCCTTCGTACGACCGGCGCGACCATAAGGTCGCGCCCGTACAGATACTGGTACTTCAGACGGTGGCAGGTCTTATCGTTCTCATAATGGATAAAGGGATGACGGATCATCGGAATGCCTCGCTCCTGGTACTCGGCGGCGCAGTGCAGGTGATAGGGCTTGAGTGCCGTAAACACGCGGGACATTCGTGCAAAATGGGACAGGGTTTCCCTGTCAGAATCAAACTGCCATCCGGCGTCCGGGCGATTGCCTTCGTGGCTGCGCATTGTCGGGGTGAACACCGATGCTTCGACCCACCGCATGAAAAGCTCTTTCCCTCGCTTGATGTAGGCAACCGTTGTGTACCCGCCGATATCCGAATGGACGTTCGCCACCCCACAGAAACCGAGCGAAATCGAGGCTGGAATTACGCTGGCAAGGCCGTCGCTCATGCTCCAGTTGACCAGCTGATCGCCAGCCCAGTTCGCGGTGGACCATCGCGATGATCCGGTAAAGCCTGCCCTCATGAAAAAGACGGTGTCACCAAGGGTCCCCGTCTCCGCAAGCGCTTCGTAATTTGCGCGCGCCCAGAGTGCGGGATAGCGGTTATGAACGAGTTCCGGTGGTTCACCGGAATGCACGCGGCTGTCGATGGGAAAATACTCGCCAAAGTCAGCCATCCAGCCGGAGAGACCGATGCCGATCATTTCCCGTTTGATAATGTCCTTGATCCACTCGAAGGCCTCCGGATTGGTCAGATCAACGGTTGCTGCCGGGAAGGTGGTAATATAGGTGTAGTAATCCGACCCATCCGGGTGTTTGACGCAGTAGCCTTTTTCTCTGGCCTCGTTATAGAAGAAATCCTCCGGCACCGGTGCGTCTTCCTCGTTCGTGGTTCCGATTGCAAGGAAGGGGTTAATGTAGCCAAGAAAGCGTATGCCCTGCTTCCGAAGCGTTTCGATGTACGCGGGCAGCTCGGGGTACCGGTCGGCATCGTATCGCCAGTTCCACATGAGTTGCTTGCCAAAGCTTGTGACGCGGCGGCCTTCCCAGTCCTGCGCCCAGACGGCTCCGACTTGCACGCCTGCTTCCTGAGCGCGTTCGATTTTCGTCTGTACGACGTCGGTTCCGCCCTGAACGCCGAGCCAGACTCCGTCGTATGTCCACTCGGGCAGCGCCTGCTGCCGACCGAGAAGCGCGGTCAGACTGCCGATTGCATCTATGGTTGTTGCCTCGACGCCAATGACCATTTCGTTCGGGACCTCCCAGAACTCGAGTTCCATGACTGCAGCCTTCCGGAAATCGAATATGGCGTAGGCCGATGCGTCGGTGTGGAAATACGTGTGTCCTGACGTGACGAATGTGGGTTGTACGAAGTAGGTTGTCCACTCGTTTCCACCAGCACCATGCGACAGATTTGCGAGCAGGGTAATCAGGTCTTTCCCCCGACCAACTCCCTGTTCCTGCACGAACAGAGGCACCAGCCGCCCTTTCAGGTCAAGACGTGAAAACTGTTCGCCGCATCCGTAGATGTGTTCCTGAGCGTCTGTGCATAACCGCAGTCTGAAACGGTTCAGCGTGCCATCGAAGTCGTGGGTGCCTATATGCAGGCGTCCGTCGCGTACATGAAGTGTAAGTGTCAGCGCATCGCCGAAGCGAATCTCGGCTGCGTCTGTCCCTCCGTCCTGTTGCGCCGTCGGCGAGACGTCCTGAACCGAGCGCAGCCCGTGCATGTCCCGATGTGTCTCCCGTATACGGAAAATCCCGTGCCGTTCGGGAAACACGGCAGTTCCGTGTCCGACATGCAGCGCCGGTGAATCCGCCGTGTGGTGCAGAATAAGCCTGTCCCTGAACCAGACGGTACAGCGTGTTTCGTTTGTCTCAATGTGTAGCATACGGCCTCCCGCTATCGTTTTGCATATCCGTTCACATGACTATGTTTTCAATGATTATCCAGATACCGAGCCCGACGAGCCCGGCATCGACGACGCGACTGAGTGTTTCCCGCCGGATCCGCCCTGCCAGCATTGTTCCGGCCAGGGTGACAAGCAGCACCAGAGGAACGAACACGGCCGCGCGACCTATCGCCGTCACGGTAATGTTTCCCGCGAACGCATGAAACACAAACACGGGTATCGCGACAAGCGTAAAGAACATCTGCAGGTTCGCTTTCGCTGTCTGTGCGTGTCCGGTCTGCCCGACAAAGTAGGGTACCGAGGTCGGGCCCGGGGTCCCGAATGCTCCAGCGGTCAGCCCGGTGAGACACGCGAGTCCCCAGAAGCTTCTGCGTCGTCGCATGAACGATACCACCCGCTCGCGTGAAACCAGGTTCGCGATGGCAACGACGACGACAAACAGACCCAGCACTGCCATTGCCGGGCCTTGCGGAACGGAGCTGACCGCGATAACGCCAACAGGTACCGACGCGGCGGCGACAATAAAAAAACGGAGTACACGCCGATACTCAATGTGGCGGCGCAGCAGCCATGCCTTGTAGGCACAGTTTGCCGTCCCGACTATCGCGTTCATGGCGACAGCCACAGGCACATCATACAGTCCCGCGACCAGCGGGACCGAGATGAGTGCAAATCCGAATCCAAGCACGCCGTGCAGCAACCCTGCACCCGCGTAAATGACTGCCAGCGTAAGAAGCTCATGCATACCACCTATCGTATCAGAATGTCCGGCCGTGTGATCGTGACGCCGGTTTCCGGGTCATGGGCGTGAATCTCGGGCCAGCCGACGGTGGCTGTCAGCACGTGAGGGCCATTACTGTCGACCAGAATGGTATCCTCTGATTTTGTGCCCGGAAGCGAGGGGTTCCACGAACAGAGCATGCCGTCGGCCAGTATATCCCCGGCGTCCGGCAGCGCAAGAAACTCCCGTGGTTCGTAGCCTGCGACCCCGCCCTGGTGATGATCCCGCCACGCGTCCGGGTAGCCTGCTGCTGCATAGGCGTCTCGCGCCCGATCGAATACCCGCCCGGTTGTCGCACCGGGAACGCTCGCGCCAATCATAGCCGCGTCGACGGACGCAACCGCCCGCTGCCGGGCACGAATCTCGTCTGGTGGCTGACCGAAGTGCATGATCCGCGTCATGGATACAACCAGGCCCTGCCGCCGACCGCTGAGAACCAGCATTGCGTGTCGTTGCAGCCTGTTTTCCGTCGGAAGCGGATGCCGGTACCGGTGGATACGTTCATCGCAGGCGACCAGATTGACAATGGCCTGTACTCCACGCCGCTGTGTGTGCGTCCAGATGCTCGCAGCGATCTCCTGCTCGGTCTGCCCCGGTTGCACGTCTGTACAGGCGTCGAGCATGGCCTCGGCGCAGTCGGCACCCAGCGCGGCTGCCCGTGTCCGCTCGGCTGGACACAGCCTGCTCCTGAGCCGGGCAATCTGTGCACCAATGGAAACGTCGGTCATGCCCTGTGTATCGGGCACCCCGTCGTAACCGATACGTGCGTCGGTTCGGTGTACGCCGAGCGCCTCGAGACGATCGGCGACCGGCGTAGCGGGGCGGTACCAGGGGTCGACGAAGACCTCCCAGCCCGCGCGTTCCATGTGTTCCTCGTCGCGCAGGCGAGGGTACTCTATTTCGTTTGTCAGGATGCAGTGTCTGTCTGCAGTAATGATCGCCGAGACCGGACCTTCACCGTTTGCCGTGTTTACGTAGGTTCGAGCACCTGCGCGGATCCACGCCAGACTGGCAGTGCGGCGCAGGATGCACGCGTCAAGATTTCGCTGTATCATGAGTTCGCGCAGCCTGACGAGCTTATCCAGTTGCTCATCATCATTATTTAGTTTCATAAAGTAACAAAAACATGAGTATTGGCTATTGTCAATCGAAGAAGCAACCGCTGTGCCTCTTTACGCGAACCGGATTCCGGGCTACCTTAATAATTAGTTTCTGTAAATAAGATAAAGGGGGCAACATGCGCATTACACGTGGAAACCATGTAGCGTCTGCATCGATCGGGCTTTTGATTCTGGGACGGAAGCGGCCGGGGTTCGACCCCGAATGGGGTGCCGAGGTGACCGCTGGTATCCGTCGGGTGCTCGATCAATCGCCATGGCCGGTTCTCGTTCCCTCAGAGAATATCGCGGACGACGTCGAGCTTTCCCGCGCGGTGGAGCTGTGTCGCCGCGAAGGAGTAACGACGCTTGTGGTTGTACAGCCCACGATTTCGGACGGGCGCCTTGCGCCGCTTCTGTCGCGCTTGTGGCGAAGGCCCCTGGTGTTCTGGGCAACGACGGAGAAGCCGAGCGGAGCCATGATCAGCGCAAACTCGCTGGTCGGGACTCACGTCATGGTCGCGACCCTTCGTCAACTCGGACATCCGCTCGAGTTCGTCTACGGACATCCGGATGATCCTGAACTGGTTCGGAGGCTGCATAGATCAATCCTCGCGGTTCATACTGCGCAGGCGCTGTCAGAATCGGTATTCGGGCTTATAGGGTATCATGCTCCTGGTTTCGTCGATTTTCACGCGGATCCGGTGTTCCTGAACGCGACGCTTGACTCACAGTTGTACCACATGAGCACGTCGGAACTGATCGCGCGGGTACGGGAGTTCACCGACAGCGAGATACGGTCCGACATGCAGGATCTGTACGATCTCGGACTTCCTGTCGGCGATGCGTTTGATGCCGATCCGGGCGAGGCAATGGAGATGCAGGCCAGGTACTACAGGGCCTTCCGAAACATTTTTTCCGAGGAGCACATGAACGCACTCGCGTTTCGCTGCTGGCCGGATCTGCCGACGGTCACCGGGCACTGGCCGTATCTCGCCCTGGCAAAGCTCGTATCAGAGGGTATGCCGATCGCGATGGAGGGGGATGTCGATGGGGCGATGTGCTCGCTTATAGCCGAGAGTCTGGAGATTGGTCCGGTATATCTGTCCGACTGGCTCGAACATACCCGTAACACTGCTACTATCTGGCACACCGGCGCCGCACCGTTTCAGCTCTGCGAAGCTGTCGGGCAGTCCGGAGGGCCGCGTATTGGTGTACAGTTCAACAACCGGAAACCAACCGTTGTCGATGCCTCGATTCGCGCCGGTATGGAGGTGACAATGTACCGCCTCTGGCGCTACCAGGACGGCTATTGCATGACTGCCCTTGAGGGGCGCACGTTGCAACCCGATCGGGACCGCATGGCTACGAATGGTCTGTTTGAGACTGACTGGGTCGACGTACGAGACTGGTTCGAGGACATGGTGCAGGTTGGCATGCCCCACCACCTGTGTATCGTCGAAGGAACCCACCGCGACACGCTGGGTCGGGTTGCACGGCTCATTGGAGCGGATTTTATGTAGGCGTGCCGGCTCACGGTCTGCCCGGCATGTTCAGGGCTGCTATGGCGTCGGTGCGA
>SKKC01000321.1 GCA_007121695.1 Spirochaetales bacterium
AACGGCCCAGGTACTGGAGGCGGCGAGCACAGCCGCTTCGTCAGAATCAGAATCGAAAAGGACAATTTCCTGTATCTGTCCCCTGGTTACGTTCAGGACCAGCTCGGAAAGCCTCCGGACGTCCAGACCAAGAAAGAGTGTTCCAAGAGCGGTATCGCTGGCCGCTGCGAGGGGATAATACCTCCTCATGGGAATGACGCGCACAAAGCCCTGCGGGTTTACCGTCGAGAGCATGCGGAAACTATCGCCCCCGCGGATAATGGCTTCGATTTCGAGGCGAGCCAGGGGTACGTCGACCTGGCGGGAGTCGTCGCTTACAAGATACGTCAGCCCAATTTCGTCGCTCAGCAGATAGCCGCTGCGGCGGACGTGCAGCCCTGCCGAGTGCACAAGTTCGTCGGAACGCCGAATCAGAAGTAACTCGATCTGAACCTGACGGGCAGTTTCCCGTTGCAGCGCGGCCTCCTCGAAGCGCGCGTGCATGAGGTCGAGCGTTGCCCTGCGTCCTGCGAGCTCAATGAGTCGGCGATCCAGTCGTCGGACACGTTCAGAGATGTGGTTCGCGATTTCTCTGAGAACAACTCCGTTTGAAGCGGTCAGTTGCCGTCGCAACGTGCGGGTACCCGCTGCATGTGAAATGAGCAGCGACGCAACCACCAGAGCTACACCGACTACAACGAAGGTTAACCGTATCCAGTAATACCCCAGACCGCGCATGTGTACACAGACGATAGTATCTGCGCAGACATTCTGTCAAAGCGAAAATCACGAAGAACGTGAGTAATCGGAAGGAATGCGTACAAGGTGCCCAAAAATTGCATCAAATATAAAAAAATGGTTATGGCGGAACGGACAGACTCGTGTCACAAGTGAACTCCGGGAGAGACACGTGGACGTACAGCAGCCTAACCAGATTTCAGATCACCTGAGTATTGAGCGCTCGAAACGAATGGGCGGCAACCTGCGTCGGGATATATATCGCGACCGGTATTTGTACATGCTCCTTCTGCCAATCCTCGCTTTCTACATTCTGTTCCGTTACATCCCCATGTACGGGTTAATTATCGCATTCAAGGATTTTCGGTTCGTCGACGGAATACTCGGGAGCCAGTGGGTAGGGCTGCAGCACTTCGAGCGAATGTTTCGAAGCGAGCAGTTCTTCAGGATCGTCTGGAACACGTTCATTCTGAACGTGTATCAACTGGTGTTTCAGTTTCCCGTACCAATTGCTCTGGCGATTCTGCTGAACGAGATGAGAAAAAAGTATCTCAAACGAACCGTACAGAGCCTGCTGTATGTACCGCACTTCATCTCCTGGGTTGTGCTCGGCGGTATTCTGATTGCGATTCTGTCGCCGAGTACGGGAATCATTAACATTATTCTTCAGCGTGTGTTTGGTATCGAACCGATCTTTTTCATGGCGGACCGCTTCTGGTGGGTCGTTGTGTTTATTGCATCGGGTATCTGGAAAACTGCCGGGTGGGGAACCATTCTGTATCTTGCTGCTATCACGAACATCGATCCGCAGCTGTACGAAGCGGCGATTATCGACGGAGCCAATAAATGGCGTCAGATCTGGCACATTACGATCCCGGGAATTTCGGGAACGATAGGAATCCTGCTGATCCTCAACGTAGGTGGGTTTCTCGAGATCAGCTTTGAGCATATTTTCATGTTGCAGAACCAGCGTGTCATGCGAGTGGCAGACGTCATTCCGACCTTCGTCTACCGGGCCGGGCTTCAGGGGGCACAGTTCAGTTACACGACCGGTGTCGGGTTTTTTCAGTCCTTTGTCGGTCTGTTTCTGATATGGACAGTAAACAGGATTATCAAGAAAACCGGTGGTATGGGACTGTTTTAGGAGTGCACCATGGTAAATACAGCAACAACCGGCGAGAAAATCTTCTATTTCCTGAACAACATTCTGCTTATGGTCCTGGCGTTTGTCTGCGTGTATCCGATGCTTCAGATACTCGCAACATCGTTCAGCAGCAGTCGGGCGATCGTATCGGGAGAGGTTTTTCTCTGGCCCGTCGATTTCAACTACGATGCGTATCGTGCTCTGGTACGCGACGGACAGATCTTTCGTGCATTCTGGAATACGGTTGTCGTGACCGGTGTCGGCGTAACCATGAACATGATTGCGACCATCATGGCCGCATATCCACTGTCGAAATCTCGACTGAGAGGACGTAACGTATTCATCTGGTTCGTTCTGTTCACGATGCTGTTTAATGGTGGAATCATTCCTACGTACATCGTTGTGCGGACGCTTGGACTCATCGACTCGTACTGGTCAATCTGGTTTCTCGGCCTTGTCAGCACATTCAATCTCTTCGTCATGAAGACATTCTTTCAGGGTCTTCCGCAAAGCCTCGAAGACTCTGCCATGATCGACGGCGCGAACGATATCGTGATTCTTATGAAAATCGTTCTCCCCCTTTCTGTTCCCGTTATTGCGACCCTCATTCTGTTCTACGCAGTCGGACACTGGAACAGCTACATGAATGTGCTGATCTACATACCGTCTCCGGGCAGACAGACGCTCATGGTTGTATTACGCCGAATGATAAACACGGTACAGGAACAGATGCTGATCGGGCAGTCAGACGGGACGGAGGGACTTGGCTTTCTGCAGCAGGCATTAACACCGGAGGCAATCCGGGCCGCGGCGATTGTGGTGGCAACGATCCCCATTATGACTATCTATCCGTTTCTTCAAAGATATTTTGTGAAAGGTGCGCTAATCGGGTCGGTAAAAGGTTAGCGACAGGAACGTATGTGAGTATCTGTGTTTTCGTGCCCCATCGCGGACGCGTGGACGCAGTCATTACAAATCAGGGAGGTGTAACGTGAAAAAAATCACGTCGCTATTTTTGGCTCTGGTTCTGCTTACGGTCGCAGGCGCGCAGGTGTTTGCTGGCGGTGGAGCAGAAGCAGTAACAGACGACTCCGTGTCAGTCATGGTCTATGAACGCGGTTGGGTCCCGTCAGAGCGGGGCACAATGGAAGACAACGACTGGATCGACTGGATCCGTGAGGACAGTGGTCTTGATATTCGCATGGTTGCGGTTCCACGCTGGGAGGTTCGGGAAGTCCTGAACACACAGTTCGCGGCGGGGACAGCTCCCGATCTGATCAACGATTTCTCGCGCGACACGATCGCGATGTTCCAGGCCCAGGGCGTGCTCGCACCGCTGGACGAATGGATCGAGCAGTACAGTACGAGTCTCCGTCAGTATCTGGCGGATAACCCGCAGCTGGACCCGTACCTGCGCTTTGGCGAAGACAATCAGATGTACGCCGTGACAACGTTGCGGTCACCTGATTCGATCAGTGGACATCTTATGTGGATTCGCCAGGACTGGCTCGATAACGTCGGGATGGACGTACCAACGACCGAAGAGGAATTCTTCGCAGTCGCCGATGCGTTCGTGAATCAGGACCCCAACGGAACTGGCCAGGACGATACATTCGCCTTTGCTGCCGATCACGCGTACAATCCGATTATCGAAGCTTTGTATGCGGTATACAGTCGCGAGTGGTATGTCGACGAAAACGGCGTGATCAGCGAAGCCCGAACCCAGGACAGGCTGGTAGACTTTTTCAACTTTCATCAGCTTGCGAATGAACGCGGCTGGGTAGATCCTGAGCTTATTACCGACAGCCAGCGACAGCGACAGCGGCAGCTTTGGGTTACCGGTCGTGCTGGCATACACTTTTCCGGTGTCAATCCTCCTCATTACGAAGAGCTTCTCGCCAACGTACCGGATGCGGAAATTGTGCCAATGGGTCCGTTCGAAACGAGACACGGGCGATTTGGTCTGCTCCAGGAGCCTCCGGCTGAGCGCTTCGTCGCATTCAATCGTGAAATTGCCAACCCGCAGGCAGCCATGGCGTACCTTGACTGGCTCGTGGATGAAGGCTGGTTCACGCTGCGATTTGGCTTCGAGGGCGAGCACCACGAAATGGTCGACGGTGTGCCCAAAACGCTTCTCTCATCGGACGAACACAACGAGCGACTTCGCTACGCGTGGGACTACATACTCCTGCAGCAGTGGCAGTTGCAGACTGAGTGGCTGCCGATCCTCGCTGCAGACGATCCGATGTCTCAGGAGATTGCTCGCATGAGAGGTGAGGCAATCGATACGCAGCTCGCAACGACATTCCGACGAGACACCCCGTTCCGTCCGACGCAACAGGAAGTTCTGAACTTCAACGACGAGTTCGGACCGGTGTTTAACGACATCTTTGTCGAGGTGCAGCTTGGTACCATCAGTCCGCAGGCAGCCTACGAGCAGGCAGTCTCTGAATGGTCACGCCTCGGAGGCGACTCCGTACAAAGGATTGTCCAGGACTGGTTTAACGCAAACCGGGACGCCTGGGGCCGGTAGGTTCTGCGTTTCTTGCAATAGTTACGGGCAGGTGTCGTTCGCGGCGCCTGCCTTTTTTTTCGGGGTGGCATCATGTCCAATACACTGTTTCTGATTCCTGACCGTACTGCGTTTTGCGAGAAGATCAGGGAGTCCTTTCCACAGGAATATCTCAGGACCGTACTACGAAATGCCGATCGTGGCGGTACCGAAGGCACAATAACCACGCCGCTTCTTCCGCCGTTTAACTGGCACGCTCCCTTCGCGTGGCTCGTTACCCGACACGAGCGATACGCGGTAACTGCACGACGTTCGATCCTGCACTTCGCGGCGCAACTTCGGGAACGCGAACTGTTTCGAGAAGGCCAGATAGACCACTGGGTCGGTGCGATCCCCGTCGCACGAGTACTCATGTATTACACCTGGGTCCGCGACAGCGGAGCATTCTCTATGGCCGACACCCGGTACATCGAGCAGGTTTTTGCAGACTATCTGTATCTCAACGTGTATCACTCGACACGGTTGAAGGCGCTGCACGATGGAAACAACCAGACAGCGGCGCTCGTTATTTCGTGTATTATCATGGGATATATTCTTGGGCACCTGATAGACAGCAGGGCTTCAGCGCAGATGGTTTGCAGATACGGGTTCGAGCGGCTCGGGCCCCTGCTTGGAAGCATGCCTCGTACGGGCTATACCGGCGAGGGGAGTACCTACATGGCCGTTGTCGCGGCCCCATCGCTGGCGCTGCTCGATGCCAGTCTTGAGTATATTACCGGAGGGTGTGTTACCGATACGAGATTCCTGCCCGACGGGTCGAACATACACGACCTGCTCGAGATGAACTACCGGTGCATTACCTCGTCAGGATTTCTGCTGCCCTGGGACCACTACGACTACGTGCCTGCGCTCGGTGCAGCCTCGCTTGCGTGGCTCGCTCGCCGGAACAGACCGGATCTTCTCGGTCTGATCGGTAAGCACGGTCTGTTCGAGTATAATCATGAAGTCATGTGGGGAGGTGACGACCAGGTTCTGGCCGCGGTGTTCTGGCCGAATCGGCCCGCAGAGCCGCATCAGTTTCATGACTGGATTCACCCGGAAGTCGGTGGAGCGCTCTATGGCGGTGCCGAGACGGGGTTGTATGTATTTCAGATGTGGGACGAGTGCGGGGGTGGAAACCCGGTTCGTCGGCAGGCAAACC
>SKKC01000198.1 GCA_007121695.1 Spirochaetales bacterium
AGCGCGTGGTACGCGAGCCGGCAGGCGGATTTCCGACCTGTACCGGCTGAAACCTACGACCAGCCCATCCCGTCGTCGGTATCCATGGCCGACTTCGCGCTCGCCCGTGCAGCGACCCTCGACGGCGTACTCTGCGACGAAGGTGCCCCCGGGTCTCCGCTGGCCGAAGACTTCAGGAATCTCAGCGCGCTGCTCCGCGCCGGTCTCTGGCACATTATCGAAACACCCGATGCGCCCGAGGGAGCCACTGGCCCGCTTGCAGCCGTGTACGTACGGGCTCCCGAACAGCGCCACTGTTTCGCTGGCCAGTGTCGAACAGGGCCGCCGCCGGAGACCTTGCCAATAGTCTAAAAAACGTAATAATATCTAATATCTATGGCACCTGGATTCTTTTCGAGCATCATAGTCCCAACGCTGTTTCTGGGCATGCTCGCCGTAAGCACCCTGGTTTTCCTCCTGCTTTCGCTGCGGACGCAGGAGCCCCTGTACCGCGCGCTGCTTCTGACAAGCGCAGCCGGTCTTGCGAGCATTGCCGCCCAGATCGCGGGGCTTGCCGCGCTTGCCTTTTCAGAACGCCTGGACATTGTCGTGCAGCTGTATCGGCTCGAGCAGATCATTGTATCGCTCTACCTCGTGTGCATGCCGCTGCTGCTCGAAAGCATCGTACGCCTTTCACGGTGGCAGCGCAGAATGAATCACGGACTGCTTGTGGGTATGCTTGCCGCCTGCGGCGCCATTCTGCTGGTCGCGTTCCTGGCACCAGAGCTCTTTGTGTCCATCTCGACGGACAGCATTGTCGCGGCCGACGGCGGCGCGGCCTTCTCGCCGGCCATGCGGCGCACCGACGCAGGCTACGTTCGCGTCGCCCGCGACGCGTTTCTTGCCCTTATTGCGCTGTTCACCATCGCGGCGCTTCTTCGCAACCTCAGGAAGGAGAATCTGCGGACGGTGCTTCCAGTCACGCTCGGTCTTATTCTCGCCATGGTCGCCGGAATAGACGACCTGTGGATGATCTACTTTGCCCGCTCGTTTCTGCTCCCGGGTTTCCTGGATCTACAGCGACTCCCCATAGGAATGACGATTTTTACCCTCTGTGCCGTGGGCGCCGGGTTCGCCACGTATCTGAGTAACGCGAGCGCGGTCGCGCGCATGCGCGACCGGCTTTCAGACATGGCGTACAACGATCATCTGACAGGGCTACAGAACCGTCACAGCTTCGTCGAGCGCATGAAGCAGGTCTGCAGCAGGCCGGCCGACGAGATTCAGACGCGCAGCGTGGCCATTCTCGTGCTGGATCTGGACCGGTTCAAGGACATAAACGATTCCGTTGGTCACGAGGTTGGCGACCAGATGCTTCTCGAAGTCAGGGATCGCCTGGCAACCCGGATACGGACCGGGGACGAACTGTATCGTATCGGCGGCGACGAGTTTGCGATCGTGCTGCCAGACGTACAGGAAAACTCGCAGGCCGCAGCAGTCGCGCGAAAACTCATCGAGGCGCTTCAGATTCCCTTCGTTGTGGGCGAGCGAATGCTCTACACCGGGGTTACGATTGGAATCGCGATGCACCCTGGCGACGGGCTCACCGGTGATACACTCATGCGACACGCCGACGTCGCGCTCGCCCGTGCAAAGGAAGACAGGAATACCTACCGGTTTTACCTCGAAGACATGCAGAAGGAGTCGCTCACAAAGGTTCGTATTGCCAGCGAACTCAGAAACTCGATTGCCAGCAATGAGCTGCAGGTGTTCTACCAGCCGCAGTGCAATGCTGACGGCATTCCATTCGCCGCCGAGGCGCTGCTACGCTGGCACAACGGCCAGCTCGGGTCCATAGCGCCGTCCCAGTTTATCCCGATTGCCGAGGAGCATGGTCTTATTGTTCCCATGGGCGAATGGGTGCTTCAGCAGGTCTGCCGTGACTATCACACGATAATGGCTGACCTCGGAGCGCCGGTCCCGATCTCGGTAAATGTATCGACGAAACAGCTGAAGGATCCGGGGTTCGGGCAATTCGTGCTTTCAACGCTGAGCGAGTACGGGCTGGACGCAGGAGCCATTCACCTCGAGATTACTGAAAGCGCGCTTATGGAGCAGTCCTCGCTGATACAGACCACCATGAACGAGCTGATTAGCGCCGGGATCGAGTTCGAGATCGACGACTTTGGCGTGGGGTATTCGTCGCTGTCGTATCTGCGAAGCCTGCCGGTAAGTACGGTGAAGCTGGACCGTTCGTTTATTCGTAACGTCCCCTGGAACGAACAGGACTCGAAACTGGTGCGCGCGCTCATTGCCCTGATAAACGAACTGAAACTTGATATGGTTGCAGAAGGAGTAGAAGACAATGAACAACGTGTCTTTCTGTCTGCAACAGGGTGCCGACGCTTACAGGGGTATTTTTTCTCTCGCCCGCTTCCTCTTGGAGAGTTCATTCGCTATCTCGGAGACGAGAGCGGCGACCAGGAGGATAATTACCGCAGCGAAACGGGTACCAGGTCTGCCGGCAAAGCCTGACAGCGCTATTTCCTGCAGAAACCTTGACCCTCGAAGGTCAGATTCCTACACTTCACCTACATTTTCATCATAAAAAAGGTTTTACATGCGAACACGGCCGCAAAAAAGCAGGAAATTGGCGCTGACCAATACGGGGAGCCTGAGCGTGTTCGCGGTCGGATGCGGGAGCGCGTTCTCAAAAACCCTCGGACAGAACAACTTCCTGATTGTCAAAGGCGATACGCACGTACTCATCGATTGCGGTTCAAAAACTCCAGCCCGGCTTCGGGCAGCGGGGGTCGAGCTTCCCGAGATCAGAAACTATCTTATTACGCACAGTCACGCGGACCACATCGGTGGTCTCGAAGAAGCCATGCTCATGGGACGCTACGTCGCCCGGTCGAAGCCTCGCATTCTCATAGAAGAGTCGTACCAGAAGACGCTGTGGAACCACAGTCTCAAGGGCGGTGCTTCACCGAACGAACGTCACAATGGGTCGACTCTTTCATTCGAGGATTTCTGGGACATACAGCGCCCGACTGCCCGTCCCGATCTGCCGCGTAACTGCGCCGAGTTCGAGATCGGTTCGCTGAATCTGAAGATTTTTCGTACCAATCACTTTCCCGAACAGGCGCAGAGCTGGGACACCGCCGCGTACAGCGTCGGTGTCCTTATAGATGACGCGGTTCTGTTCACCGGTGATACCAAGTTCGACGCGTCACTCGTTTCAGACTTCGACAGGCATTTTGAAATACAGACGATCTTCCAGGATGCGCAGTTTTTTACCGGCGGCGTGCACGCGTCGATGTACGAGCTTGCGGATCTGCCGCCGCACGAGAAAGAGCGAATGTATCTTATGCACTACGCCGACTCGTACGAATCAAAAGAGGACGAGGTGCTGTCCCTCGGTTTTCGCGGGTTCGTACGGGAACATGTATGGTATTCATGGCCGTAGGCCGTGCCATGCGTGGTCAATGCGACTGACCGTGACCGGAAACGCGTCCGGCTCCAGCCACAGACTTTCACCATCGAACTGAAAGGGCATACGCTCGTCACACTCAATGACCATTGACGACATGTCTTCGAGTCGCACTTCCGGGTCGTGAACGTGGGTTCCGTGATATACGTGCTGTTTCAGCTTGATGCGGCCGAAAAAACCCGGCAGCTCAATGGCGACGAGGTTTTCCGTGTGCGGCAGAATCGGCTTGTCACCGCCGTACCTGCGCTTCCCGCTGACGCCGAACGCGACAAGGGCATACCGGTGCTGCCATTGCAGCACAGTTCCGTCCGAACGGGTAATGGAAAGCCGGGTCTCAGGGATACCGTATACGGGAACATAGAACAGGGTGGCAAGATCGGCGACCAGGGTGTATACGTTTCCGGGCAGACGGCCTTTGAGCTTGTTGGTGACGTGCGCCACGTACGCGTCGAGGCCGAAAGATGCAATGTTGAACGAGTAAAAAACCCGCCCGTCGGCAGTACGCACCTGCAGAGCAGGAAAACGATGGGTATCGCTGAGCCTCGGGAGCACTTCGTAGGCCTCGGTGAGCGTCGCACAGTCGGCGCCGTCGTTGCCGGTTCCTGCCGGAAGCCTGAACACCGGATACAGCCCCGAATCTTCAGGCGATGCCGATACCAGTCCTGACAGCACATCCTTGTGCGTCCCGTCGCCTCCGGCGCTTATCAGCATGCGTGGTCTCGCCGGACCCGACACAATGCGGTCGACCAGCTGCGTCGCGTGACCGGGATACTCGCTGAGGTGAAGCTGCACGGGAAGCGAGGTCTGCTGGCCAATGCGTTTCGAGTGCCCCTGCAGGGCCGACAGCGACCGCCGAAGCCTGTCCCTGTGAGTAAAGAGGCCTGATTTCGGGTTAATGATGGTATGTATGGTCGAGCCGGAGGCACGATAGGCCGGACTCTGTGTCAGCAGTCTCGCCACATGTTCCGCAAACTCGCTATAGACTCTCATGCCGACTCCTGCACGCACCCCCGTTTCTGTGCTATGAATAAGGGGATCGTGAACGAAGAATTTCATTACTACACCATCGCCATGCTGGCCCGACACGCGGGTTTCGCTGAACGCGACGCTGACATCATTGCCTATGCTTCACAGTTTGTCGACCATGCGCTGGTGACGTATCAGGTACGCGGAAATGGTGTCTCGTATACGACGCTTACCACGCACCACTTCGGATTCTGGGACAAGTCCCAGGAAGAGTCGGTCTGGATCCCCTTCCACTTTTTCCCGGGAGACCCGAGGGAAGCGTCACGCCGGCGCAGGGACGGCGAGATAAACCCGCTTGCGGTGACCGAAAACAGCGACCGGGTGAAGGAGCTTCTGGTGGAAGCGCTCAAGACACGCGACTTCATGCGTATCGGGATCGCCCTGCATACCTTCGCGGATGCGTACGCGCACCAGAACTTTTCCGGGAGGAACGAAGCGTTCAATCGCATCGAACAGAACTCTCCGGTTCCGCCTGCCGGTCACGCACACGCCGGACGCGGCCCGGACCGCTTCGACGGGCGATGGACCGACACCCGCCTGCGCGAACCGTGGTCCTCGGTGGTAAACCGGGACCGCTATCTGGCCGCGGCGGGAAAGATCTACCGCTATCTGTCGACGTATAATCGACGATCCTTCGCCGACGAGGAGCTGGTTCTGAGCGAGCTCGAGCTGCTTCTCGGCCCCGCGGGCGCCGAACACACGAGTGAGTCGCGCGTCCTCGATTTCATCATCAAGTACGATATTCCCCGCTACAGTCGCAACGCCTGGAAGGCGGAAGCGGTTGAACTGAACCGGCACACGGGCGACGAAGACATTACGAGCATGCAGGACAAGTACCTGTGGCTGCGCCACGAGATCAGCAAGCAGGCCGGTTTCTCACAGGTCCGCGAAGTTACCGCGCGCCCGGGTTTCTTCCAGTCCGACTACTATCGCTGGCACGAGGCTGCGCGCGAGCACAGGATCTGCGCGGCACGGGTTCTCGCCGATCTTGGCCTGTCGGGGCTCAAGGCGCTCACCTCATGAAACGGGCTGTTGTGGTACTGCTGCTGATCGG
>SKKC01000227.1 GCA_007121695.1 Spirochaetales bacterium
GAACACGATAATGGAACCCCAGTCAATGAACTCGCTTCGAACCAGAAAGTCCCGCTCGAATACAGGATCAGAATACAGGGGAAACTGCAGGTTCAACTGCAGGGGACCGCGGCGGTAGCCGGTTTCAAGGTTCAGGCCGAAACGGAAGGGAACGTCGATTCCGGGAAACATGGATCGCGACCACGGTGGATCAACGAATTCATTTCCGTCCCAGTACAGAGCCGCAACGGACCCGTCCGACGCCTGGAATCGCAGCCGCGAAACACCAAGGCCGGCGAAGGCCGTGGTCGCTGTCCACGGCTCGCGCGGTGGAAGCCGGGCATCGATGGCCAGAAGCGCTGCACCGCTGCTATACGCGTCGGCAAGTACCCGTACGGTCGACTCCGATGTCTCAAACGTCTCGTCGTCGCGCACCGGTCGCAGAAAGAGCCCTTCGCGAACGCGTTCTCCGCTTCGTTCGTCCTCTGCCAACTGCAGGACCGAGAAGGGCTGCGAACGTTCCTCGCGTGAACCGGCAAGGTATATCGTGGTCTGTACGAACGCTCCGTCACCGTCGCGCGTACCAATGGCCGGGTGCAGAAACATCGGGCGTCCCGGGTGAAAAAACGCCGGAAACCAGAACATGGGAACCCGTCCGACGTAGAGCACAGCGTTGCGGAGTCCCCAGTCACCGGTGTCGAGAATCCAGATTCTGCGTGCGCGTATCCGGTAGTTCGGCGGATCGGCAACCGAGGAGGTAATGATGCCATCGTCAATAAGGATCACGTCGTCGGCGCTGCGGCTGATCGTGCGTCCGCTGAAACGAAAATCGAAGTCCTGTCCCTCTATTGTCCGGGGGCGTACCGAAGTCCCCGAGAGGAAGGTTCCTGCCCAGTTCTCGAGCTCCACGGTCAGGGTCTCGCCGGAAAACCGTTCCACATCTCCCGATCGGTCTATCGTATAGATTACGCCGCCGCCTGCCGAAACGACCGATTCACGACGGTTAATAGTAATACGATCTGCTTCGATGGTGTGTATGCTGCCGGTTTCCTCGTCTTCGAGGCGGATAATCACGCCGCCAGTCAGTTGCACAATCTCGGCCTGCTCCTCGTCGGTGGACGTCGAGAGCAACTCTGCCGCCCGTTCAATCTCGATGTGTCGCGTTGGATCAGCCGTTTCCTCCGGCACGAATGGTTCGATTCCGAGGTGCTCGAGGATGCGACGCTCCAGCTCGCTGCGGGACCCGCTTGTCGACAGGCCCAGTTGCAAGGCCTCGATGCGCAGTTCTTCGAAATCGGCTTGTGACAACTCACGAGCCCTCAGCTGCCGAAGGTCCTGCCCGATGACGGGTACCACCGCGATGCACAGCAGGATCGCAACCAGTCGATTCATGACCTACCGAGCCTTCGACAGAGTTTCCGCGAGAAACCGGCCGGTGTAGGATTCCGCCACCGCTGCAATGTCTTCCGGCGTCCCGCAGGCAAGTACACGCCCGCCCCGGTCACCGCCTTCGGGGCCGAGGTCGATAACGTAGTCAGCTGACGCGATGACATCGAGATTGTGTTCGATCAGTACAACGGTATTTCCGTCACGTACCAGGGCGTGCAGAACCTGAAGAAGCTTCTGTATGTCGGTAAAATGAAGCCCTGTTGTCGGTTCATCGAGCACGTAAATGGTTCTTCCGGTAGACCGCTTCGAAAGCTCGAGGGCAAGTTTCACGCGCTGCGCTTCTCCACCGCTGAGCGTCAGCGCGCTCTGGCCGAGTTTCACGTACTCAAGGCCGACTGCAGACAGTGTCTGCAGCTTTCGTCGGATGTTCGGTACCGCGGAAAAGAAGTCTTCCGCTTCCTCGACGGTCAGTTCGAGTACTTCGTGAATTGACTTTCCCTTGTAATGAACTTCGAGTGTCTCCCTGTTGAAGCGGTGACCATCGCACACATCGCAGGTCACGTATACGTCGCTGAGAAAGTGCATTTCTATCTTGATGGTACCTGCACCCTGGCAATGTTCGCAACGACCGCCTTTCACGTTGAAACTGAATCGTCCGGGCTTGTATCCCCTGCTTCTGCTTTCCGGCAATGCAGCGAAGAGATCCCGAATCATGCCGTAGAGTCCGACGTAGGTAGCCGGATTGCTGCGCGGTGTCCTTCCGATCGGCTGCTGATCTATCTGAATTACCTTGTCAAGCGCATCGATGCCACGTATGGCCTGCACCGGTCCGGTCGTTACGTGCGAGCCGTTCAGCGCACGCGCAAGCGCAGGATACAGGGTTCCGGTCATGAGACTCGATTTTCCGCTTCCCGAGACACCGCTGATTGCGGTAAGCGTGCCGAGCGGAATCTCCACGTCGACGTTCTTGAGATTGTTCAGGCTGCATCCTTCCATTCGTATGACAGACCCGTTTCCGGGCCGTCGCTCCTGTGGCAGGTGCATGAGGTGGGCTCCGGACAGGAAACGGCCCGTGGGGCTGAGCTCGTTATCGAGGATATCCTGGAGCTGCCCCTGGGCGACGACCTGTCCACCGTGTACGCCTGCCCGTGGCCCCATGTCGACTATGTAGTCGGCTTCGCGTATCGTCTGCTCGTCGTGTTCCACGATCACGAGCGTGTTCCCGAGGTCGCGAAGTCGCTTGAGTGTTCCGATAAGTCGTTCGTTGTCCCGCTGGTGGAGTCCGATGGTGGGCTCGTCGAGTATATAAAGAACACCGACAAGGCTACTGCCGATCTGCGTTGCCAGCCTGATTCGCTGACTCTCGCCACCCGAAAGAGTCGCAGCCTGTCGATCAAGGCTAAGGTATCCAAGGCCCACGCTCATGAGAAATCCGAGCCGCTCCCTGACTTCGCGCAATATCTCGTGTGCGATCTGCTGCTCCGTGCCGGTTAAGCTCAGGTTCTCGAAGAATGCTATGCAGTCGACAATACTCAGGGCCGAAACCTCGTGTATTCCCCGATCTCCGACCTTTACTGCGAGCGCTTCCGGTCTCAAACGCCGCCCGCCGCACGATGGACAGGGGGTACGACTCATGAAGCTTTCAAGCCATTCTCTGACCCCGTCGGATGATGATTCCCGATAGCGTCGTTCGAGGTCCTGTATCATCCCTGGAAACTTCATTGAATATTCGAAGGTGCTTGTACCGCTGTCGTTCTCGACCTTGACCTGCAGGTCGTCATCTGTACCGTGGAATAGCATCTCCTGCGTTTCCGGCGTCAACTGTGAAAACGGAGTATCGAGCGAAAACCCGTAATGCCGGGCGAGGCTTTCGAACCTGCTGCGGTGCCAGCTTGAGTTCGGGTTGTAGGCAGCGAGCCCTCCGTCAAGAAAGCTCAAGTCATGGTCCGGCACCAGCTTGTCCCGGTCGAATGTCATGCTCATTCCAAGCCCATCGCAGGTAGGACATGCTCCGTGGGGATTATTGAACGAGAACAGGCGAGGCTCGAGTTCGGGGAACACGACGTCGCTGTCCGCGTAGGCGTAATGCTGGTTACAGGTTTCTTCGGTATCGCCCGCGTCCTCGTGACGAATCACGATAAGCGATCCGCCGGACAGTTCAAGCGCAGTTTCGACCGACTGGGCGACGCGGCTGCGCTGACCTTCGCGCACTTTTACGCGATCCACGACGATCTCGATCGTATGAGTCTGATTTTTGCTGAGCTGTATGCTCTGATCTGTCTCAAGAAATTCGCCGTCGACCCTCACTCGACTGAAGCCTGCGTGTTTCGCGTGCTCGAGAACCCGCTTATGCGTGCCCTTTCTTGCTCGCACGACGGGGGCGAGAATCTGCAGCCGGGTACCTTCGGCGGTGGCAAGAATGCGGTCGACGATCTCGTCCACCGTCTGTTTTTCGACGCGCGCACCCGTGCGGGGGTCGTACGGAATTCCGATTCTGGCGTACAGAAGTCGCAGGTAATCGTGGATTTCGGTGACTGTACCGACTGTCGACCGTGGGTTCCTGTTTGTGGTTTTCTGTTCTATGGAGATGGCCGGACTCAGCCCTTCAATATAATCGACGTCCGGCTTGTCGAGCCGTCCGAGGAACTGTCGTGCGTAGGCCGACAGGCTTTCGACGTATCGGCGCTGTCCTTCCGCGAAAAGCGTATCAAACGCGAGACTCGATTTACCGCTTCCGCTCATTCCTGATACGACAATCAGTTGATTTCGCGGCAGATCGAGGTCGACGTTTTTCAGATTGTGTTCGCGTGCGCCTCGAATACGAATATAACTCACTGCATACCCGGTCCAGGATTCAGGGGTTGCTCCCGCTCGAGCTGGCGTCGTGCGTGTTCGGCTGCGTCCCCGGCGACGGTCTGCTGCGAAACGAAAAACCAGAGTTCCCTCGCTCGCCGGGGCGCTATTCCGCCGCCCCCGTGAAAATACATGGCGTCTCCGAGGCTGGCGATTGCCGCGTACGCGTTCCGTTGCTCGAGAAAAGCGTTTACCTCCCGATGATGACGAATGTCGCGTGTAAAATGAAACAGATCAATGAAGCGATAGCGGGGCTCAACGCGTCGCACGTGCTCAATTGCAATACTGTATGTGTCGAGCAGATAAAACAGTAAATGCTGAAGCGAGTCGTCCCGACCGTTTTGGAGAAGGTGCATGCCGAACTCGTAATGCGCCGCGGCAAACGGTCCCGGTCGTAACCGATACAACTCCAGCGCGCGTGCGAGGCTCTGTCGCATGAACACCTGTTCGATGTTGGCTCTGCGGCTCGGACTTGCGTCACCGGTGAACTCCTGGTCGTATGCGAAGAGGCGAGTCATTGTTTCTTCGTAGCGGAATAATTGCTGTTCCTGGGCGTACAGGCGAGCCAGGTCGTGCATGGCGCGGATCCTGTCGTCCGGAACTGCAAAATCCTGTCGCTCTATCGCGCGCTCGAAATGCCTGAACGCCTGTTCGACGTCGCCGAGGTCAACCGAAATACGCGCCATGTACCAGTGGGCTTCGGCTACGAATGCCTGATCGGCTTCGATTATTTCCCGAAAAAGACGCAACGCTGTCGCCTGGCTACCGCTGCGATACTCGCGACGGGCGTTCTCGAAGTCGAGATTACCCGCATAAATTGTCGGTATTGTGACGAGAAAGGAAAACAGGAAAAACAGGCCGGGAACCGATGGGCGCGACATATCGCAATTATCGGCACAAACGCGACGGAAAGAAAAGGCCCGGGCATGCGGCCGTGTGCCGTTGCCCGGGGTTTTTACTCAGAGGCTGATGAGACCGAAGGCCATGACCAGAAGCGCAACACTCTCGATAATACCGAGTGCGAGCAGGAAGTTTACGAATCCCTTTCCTGTATCTGCGAGCGCATCGGACGCGACGGCGCCCGCCTTCCCCTGGAACATCGCCGACATACCGATTGCGATACCGCCAATAACGCCGAAACCGAGCATAAGCGCAGGCTCGCCGTTGGCTTCCGCCGCAGCAATAATCTGATTCATGAGCAGAAACCCGTAGATTGTCTGGGTCAACGGCGCACCGACAAACACAAGCAACAGAAACGGCGCCGGCTTGTTCTGCTGGTAGCAGCGTTTCCATGCCCCTGCGGCAGCCATTCC
>SKKC01000215.1 GCA_007121695.1 Spirochaetales bacterium
CGCCGACGCCGCCCGGGACGGTGCGATCGTTCAGACGAGCGTCACTGCAGGCATAATCATAGGTGTACTCGCGGCGGTCGCGCTCGGGCTCATAATTACCCGCGGAATCACGCACCCGGTATCTCTCGGTGTCGCCTTCGCCAAGCGCATCGCCGCGGGTGATCTCACCGGAAGTCTTGAGGTCGACCAGAAAGACGAAATAGGCGTCCTCGCGGAGGCCATGCGGCAAATGACGCACAAGATAACCGAGATCGTGCAGAGCGTGCAGCAGTCGGCCACGAACGTCGCGTCGGGCAGCGAGCAGATGAGTTCAACCGCGCAGGAGCTCTCAAGCGGCAGCGCAGAGCAGGCTGCAAACGCCGAAGAAGTTTCCTCGTCCATGGAAGAAATGAGTTCCAACATCAGCCAGAACTCCGAGAATGCTTCGGAGACCGAGCAGATTGCCCGACAGTCGGCAGCAGACGCCGAAAGTGGCGGGAAAGCCGTCGAGCAGACAGTCGTTGCCATGAAACAGATCGCAGAGAAGATTGCGATTATCGAAGACATCGCACGGAACACCAATCTGCTCGCACTCAACGCAGCGATAGAAGCTGCTCGAGCGGGCGATCACGGGAAGGGCTTTGCAGTTGTCGCAAGCGAAGTACGAAAACTCGCGGAACGCAGCCAGCAGGCTGCAGGCGAAATCAGCGAGCTCTCGAAGAGCAGCGTACAGGTCGCCGAGTCGGCCGGAGAAATGATCGGCCGGATTGTCCCGGGCATACAGCGTACGGCGCAACTTGTGGAAGAGATAAACGCGGCCAGCAAGGAGCAGGACTCCGGTGCAAACCAGATAAACCAGGCTATCCTGCAGCTGGATCAGGTTATTCAGCAGAACGCGTCGGCGAGCGAGGAAATGGCATCCATGTCCGAAGAACTGGCCAGCCAGGCCGACGCACTTCGCGAAACAATGGAGTTTTTCACCGTCAGCGAATCACACCGCCCGCTGGCGCTGACTGCCAGCACCGGGATTCGTCTGCATCAAGATTCCGGAAATGATGCGGAGGACGAGCCAGACGAGTACTGATCTAGCCCGAATCACCTGATATGCTGCCGGAATGGAGTACCCTACGCTTCGTTCGGCAGCATTGATCTGTACAGCGGCAGCGCTGCTCATCTGCGGATGCGCGGCGCTTCCCGGCCCCGCGGAGTTTCACGCAGCGGCTGCACCCGTCCGCACCGACGTGCTCCCGGAGTTGAACCCAGGCGAACCCGGCCCATACCAGGTCGCGAGTTTTCGCTACGGAAGCAGGCACAACCCCCGCAGACCCGAGTACGCGCACGCGGCAGTGCGCACCGAACCTTTTGACCTTTCGCCCTTCTTCGATGACCTCAACGAGCCCTTCTGGGGCTACGACGCCTCGCAGACGCCGGTCAACGGTATCGTATGGTATCCGCTCGGACCAGGCCCCTTCCCCGTGTTTCTGATCGTCCACGGCAACCACAACCCGGCTGCCTTTTCCGAATCGGGCTACGACTATCTCGGAGAGCTACTGGCAAGCCGTGGCATTGTCGTCGTCTCGGTCGATCAGAACATGCTCAACGGCAACCATCGGGGCGAAAACGGCGCGCGCGCCATTCTTCTGCTGGAGCACGCGCGCACCGTTCTCGACATGAACGCGAACCCGGGCACACCGCTCGCTGGTCGTCTCGACACCACCCGCGTCGCGCTGGCAGGGCACTCGCGGGGCGGCGAGGCGGCAGCTCTGGCTGCGATGCTCAACCGCCAGCCGATGTATCCCGGCGACGGCACGGTCATGCTCGACTACGATGTTCCGGTTCGGGGTGTGATCAGCATTGCGCCGGTCGAAGGCCAGTATCGCCCGGCGGGGCGGGAACTTCCGGTTCCACCAGAGGTACACTACATGGTCCTGCACGGCAGCCAGGACGGCGATGTCGACATGCATATGGGTCTGCGCTTCTTTCACCGTACGGGGACCTCGCTTGCGCATCGGCTGGCCGTCTGGGTGTACGGAGCCGACCACGCGGCCTTCAACAGCTCCTGGGCACGCTCGCGCGACCCCATTCCAAGCAGTCCGCGACTTCTGCTGCCGGTTGCCGCGCAGCAGGACCTAGCCCGCGTGCTTGTATCGGCCTTTCTCGAACAGGCCTTCGAGCGGGACGAGCGCGCGCACATGCTCGTAGAATCACCCCATGCGGCGATAGACGAGGGGTGGCTTCCGGCGACCGGATACCTGACACAGTACAGACGTCCCGGTGCGGTGTACCTGAACACCTTCGAAGACGACGAGTTTTTCGCCACAGCCGCGCTTGGCGACTGGACCAACAGCGTCGACGGAGCTGAGGCCTTCCGGGAGCTGCGTTTCGGTCTCAGAAACGATGTGGAGCCCGAGTTCAGTTTTTTCGGTCACGCGGGCACCTGGGCGCTCGAAATCGGCTGGGAGGAGGATTACGATGGCGCTGGGGAGGTGGTGTTCCGATCGGAAACACACACACAGGCCTTCGCCGCCGACGCGGTGGCACTGGATCTCGTAGTTGCGTCGTGGGACAGCGATGAACCGTTTCGCGCGTGGCTCGTGGCAGAAACCGTCGACGGTGAACGGTCCCAGGTTGCCTTACACGAGGAACATCTGATACGCCCTGCCCCGGAGGTGCACATACTTCGCGGCCGCACGCGCCACTTCATACCGGAAACCATCTACATTCCACTCGAACGCTTTGCCGGGCTTGCGCAGAGCAGCGAAATACGTTCCCTGGAGCTGCGCATACCCCGAAGCGCGGCGGGCCGCATCATTATCCCGGCGGTCATGCTGTATGGAGGAGGCGCGTAATGAATCGGATACGAACATGGCTTAGCGCTGGCGTTCTGCTCGTCGTAGCACACGGCCTTGCGGCTCAGCAGACTGTGCCGCGCATCCAGCCGGCCGTAAACGGTGTGACGCTCGGCCAGCAGACGCGATCGCATTACTATCTGCTGATACCCGACCGCGAGAGCACCTGGTACGGCACGTTCAGCGTTGGGCATTCAGGGTCGTATCGTCGTCTCGGAAGCGAGGCCGGGTTTATTCAGACCCTCGCCGGAGACAGGCGCTATGCACCAGCGGCACTCGATCTGGCCCTGTCCGCCCGGACCACGGTTCGCCAGACATCGGACTCTACGACGCGGCTTGAGATCGTGCCGGAAACCTCGCTTCGGCTGTCTTCCGGCCCCGACCGCTCTCCCTGGGCAATTCGTTCCCGCGACCTTACGGCCACTGCGTCGGTCCATTCGTCTGTGCGCTGGCTGGATGCGCAGGGAGATGTCCCACAGCTCGTGGTCCCGCGTGCAACGCTCGGCGCCTCGTTTCGCCAGCCCGTGGCGGGGGCATTGCTCATGGTCGAGGCAGCAGCCGAGGCGACGCAGGCATTCGCGTCGGAGGGCGATGTAAACACCGCCGGACTGCGAGCACCGTGGCTACTCGCCCAGCGCCAGCGCTTCCACGGGCCGTACGCGCCACAACCTGCGGCAGCGGGCGGCGTTGCGGAAGTCGGGCTTCGCAGTCGTCTTACGCACCTGCGCTGGTACAGCGAATGGGCGATCGAGCTCGCAGGGTTTCTGCAGACAGCATCGAGCGCTCCGACCATACAGGACCTCAGCGGCTGGCATTCCGCGTGGGGTGCCGGGCTTACGCTACGAACGCGCCACGTTCCCGTTGGCCTCGACCTTTCGGTACACGCCGGGGTCGCTGTTGACATCGACACACCGACGCTCAGACGGGGGTACGTGTTCCTCGAGACCCGACGAATCGGCGATTAACGCCGCATGGTTGCGATTATTTCGTTGACCGCCCCTGCAGCAGGGGTCGGCTCCATCTTGAAGCGTTCGACGAAGTCGGTGCTTCGGAACTGATATTCGCGGTCAAAAAGATACGCGATGTCTGCGAGCTCCCGGGTCTGGCTGTTGAACAGGCCCGACAGCTTGAGCGACTTGCTGCCAAGCAGATCGACACGGGGAGTCAGCCCCATTTCCCGCGCAAACAACTCGACCCAGTCGCTGCCTGTCAGTGGGGTCTGGTCGGTGGGCAGGTGCCACACCCGCCCGAAAGCCTCGGGGGTATTGCCAAGCAGGGCAACCGCGCGCGCAGCGTCGTGCACATATGTACAGCTGTGCGCCCTGTCGAGCGCACCGATCCACTGTGCGTTCTCACCGGCTGCGAGGCGGCGGTACACCATTTCAACGACCAGACTCCCGGTCGGCGCGATCAGATCGGCCGATCGTGCTATCAGCGCGCGGGGATTCTCCTCGGCGGCAGCCTCCATGACCACCTCGGCGACTTTCGCACGCGTTGCGCCGCGTCTGGTTACCGGGCGAACCGGGGTAGACTCGGTCATATCGCCGAGATGGTCGGGATCGTAGAGTAGAACGTTATCAAAGAACACCAGGCGTGCACCGTTTTCCCGTGCAGCTGCCAGAACGTTCTGTATAAAACCGAGCCAGTTCGACGACCACTGACGTCCCTGCCCGGGAAACCCGATGGTCACATAAACGACCTCACTTCCCTGCACGGCCTTCTGCACGGCTCCGGCATCGAAGAGATTGAGCGACATGAGTTCATCGCCGGGATTTACCTTCCGCGGCGCCCGGCTCACCAGGCGAATTTTTTCACTATATGCATTCAGTGCTTTCGCAAGGGCAGTTCCGACTGCTCCGTTAGATCCAAGTATCGTATGCATTGATGCTCCTTCCGGCAATCATGAAGAACCGAGAGATTAGCAGCTCTCGCCGCATGCATCAATCAGTTCTGCGGCCACCATCGCACTTGCGCCCCACAACGGCGGAAGATCCGGTCGGACGTCGCTGACGGCCCAGCACGGTGCGGAGATATCCCCGACCGGTGTCCGAAACAACCGCCGCGCCGGCGCGTTCCGCAGCGTCTGAAGCGATACCGGAACGATCTCGGCGACCTCACGATCATCGGGCGTGACGTAGTCCACAGAGTCGGCCCAGACGACGACCGGGACTATCCGAAACCGGCTCACCGGAATTACCAGGGGTGTCAGCGTTCCCAGCACCAGAACGCGGTCGGGATCCAGGGCGATCTCCTCGCGGGCCTCACGCAGGGCGGTACCTTCCGGAAACCGCTCCCCTGCCTCGTACCTCCCCCCGGGAAACGCGAGCTCGCCGGAGTGCACGCTCCCGTCGTCCGGCCTGCGAATCAGGAGCACCGAGGGATCCTGCGCATCGAAAAGTACGAGCAGTACAGCCGCGTGACGCATCTCGTCCGGAAGTACTGCGATACTCTCTGCGTCACGGTTATCCGGTGCCAGACGTCGGTGCGCCTCGATGCCGGGTACATCTCCGTTCCGAAGCCGGTCGCGAAGCACATGCAGTTGCGACGGTACGCTCATGGCTCACTCGCCTCGAGCGCGTCGATATTCGTGTGATAGTCGAAGCGGATTTCGGTCGTACTGAAGCGCTTCAGCTGCCTCAGAAAGCGGCGGAGCGCCGGGCGCTGGAAGGTCACCATCGCCAGAGCTTCCCAGAAG
>SKKC01000086.1 GCA_007121695.1 Spirochaetales bacterium
TGAACAGCGGATTCCCCTTCGCAGTATTCAGAATCGCATTCTGAAGACCCGGGTTCTCACATTCAGGCCAGAGGGTTTCCACGAGCTCCGCGGCTGCCTGCGCCGAAAGCGGTTCCAGCTTCATGACCTCGATTGCCGGGAGCAGGTCATCGAGAACGGCAGATTTCTTGCGGCCGGTAAAGAGAAAGAAGGGCTTCACCACGCTGTTTTCGAGGAAGAACCGCAGAAAGTCCCTGCTTTCCTCGTCGAGTACCGAAACGTTGTCGATAACGACAAGGGTTGAAAACGCACTGCCAGCGTGCAGGCTGAGAATCGCCTTGAAGACGGCGAAGAGTACAACGATGGATTGCGTTTCTGACGTGCTCGAGTCACTGTTCTGAATCAGTTCCGCAAACCCGACTGCTGTTTTCCTGTCGACCGGCAGCAGCTTCTCGGTCTGCTCGGCAATGTGCGTCGCATCGTCCGACGACTCGAAGGGAAAGTAGGTTAGCAACAGATCGATAATGACTGCGAAGTTGAGGTCCCTGTACTTTCGGGCGCGGGCTGTGAGCACCGGTGCGCTGAAGCCCGGAAAGGCCTTGATCTGTTCTATAAAACGCCCGGCGAGGCGGGTTTTTCCAAGACCCGGCTGCCCGGTCAGCATGAATCCTCCGTACTGCTCCGAGTCGTGACGGAGATACGTCCGCGTAAGGGTCTCGAGTTCGCGTTCACGGTTGGCGAAGTAGCTGCCGCCGAACATGGGGTTCGGGTTCCGGCCAAGAACCCGGTACGCGAGAATCGAGTCTTCCTTCCCTTTCAGCGCCAGTTGGCGCCCGTTGTCAAACAGGAAATCCTGTTCGCACCTGTCCCTGGTCGCTGACGAGACCAGGATGCCGCCGATCGGAGCTTCGGTCTCGAGCCGAGCCGCGACGCTCATGGCGTGTCCTGTTACGACATCGAATTCGCCGCGTTTCCCGGTTGTAACAAGGCCGGTGTGTATCCCGGTACGAAACTCGATGCGAACCGTTCGCTCGCGAAAGCGCTCGTTGATTCGGCGTAATTCCCGGCCAAACGCGAGCGCGGCGCTCACCGCTCGCGATGGATCGTCCTCGTGGATATTCGGCACACCGAACACCGCTACAAGCGCGTCACCAATGTACTTTTCGACGGTTCCGCCGTGCGAACGGATGATACCCTCGAAGCTCTCGAACACCGAAGACATGAGCGCGTCCATATCCTCCGGATCAAGCCGTTCGGAAAGCTGGGTAAAGCCTTTCATGTCTGAGAAAAGCATGGTCGCGTGTCTGCGTTCGCCGCTTTTCAGGTTCTCGTGGGTACTCATGCCAGGCTTGAGTCTATCCTGTCGGGATGCCTCCGGTACAGACAGAAATTGCCGCTCATGCTACAGTAACCCAACCCATGATGCCGCACTCCATAGTCAGCGAACAGGTTATTCCGCTTCTACAGGCGCTTATACAGAACGCGTGCATAAACACCGGTGACGATGACTCCGGGGAAGAAACCCGTTCCATAGAGACCATTCAGTCCTTTCTGCGCGAATACAATATCGACAGCCGCTTCTACTATTCGCGACCCGATCGGGCGAATCTGGTGGCGCGTATTCGCGGGACCGACCCAATGGCGCCATCGCTCGGCTACATGGGCCATGTCGATGTGGTGCCGGCGGATGCAGATGACTGGAGTCGCGATCCGTTTGGTGGGGAACTTGTCGACGGTGAAGTCTGGGGTCGGGGATCGGTCGACATGCTCGGCATGGTGTCCTGCTTTACTTCAGCCTTCGCGAGCCTGGCAGACCCCGATCGGCAGCCGCCCGGCGACGTACTTTTGATTATCGTCAGCGACGAAGAAGCCGGGGGGACCTTTGGTGCACGGCATCTTGTCGAACACCACTGGGACGAAATCAAGTGCGACTACATGATCACAGAGGTTGGCGGATTGCAGATCGTCACCGACGATGGCCCTGCGATTACGCTGACTGTCGGAGAGAAGGGGGTATGCTGGGCGCGGCTCAGGTTTCGCGGCATTCCCGGTCACGGGTCCATGCCCTACCGTTCGGACAATGCCGCGCGAACAGCTTCGGATGCGCTGGTCCGAATCGCGAACGCTTCGACTCCGCGGGTCATGACGCCTCTGATTCGGTCCATGGCACACGCGTTTTTTCAGGGGCCACTGGAACACGTTCTTTCACGGTTCCCGGGCTGTTTCGACCTTGCTCTGTCCCGTCTGTATCGCCGCGATCCGGGAAAGGCGCGCTTTCTCGATACCGCAAGCCGCATGACGATCAGTCCCGGCGTGCTGCGCGGCGGGTCGAAGGTGAACATTGTACCGGATAGAGCCGAACTCGAACTCGATATCCGCATTCTCCCGGGACAGACGGTCGAACACACGCAGGCTGTACTTCTCGACGCACTTGGACCGCTGAGCGAAAACGTGGAGATAGAGTTCTTCGAGTTCTTTCCTGCAAATATCAGTGAACGGGATACCGCGTTGTGGCACGCGACAGAGCGAATCTGCGACGAGCTCCTGCCGGATACTCACATTGTCCCGATGTACATGGGCGGGGTAACCGACGGACGGTACTGGCGCCAGCGGGGGACGACGGTGTACGGGTTCGCTGCCAATTCTCCGTTGCTGTCGATGGATCAGTTCTCCCGTCGCATTCATGGCATAGATGAACGCATCGACCTGCGCTCGCTGGAACTGAATACCGAATACCTCATGAGACTGCCGTTTGAGCTAAGGAGTACGTAATGTTTGCAGTTTTGACGAGGATTGTCGCCGCCCTGAACGCGAACCGCAGACCTGGTGAAATTGCCGGAGCCTGTTCCTTTGCCGTGCTGCTGGCGCTGTTGCCGGCAGGAAACATGATCTGGATGTCCGTGTTCGTTCTCGTGTTTCTGGTGAAAGTAAACCTCGGTATTGCCCTGCTCGTGACTGCAGTTCTGACTCCCTTCGCGGTACTCGCTGACCCCGTACTCGATAACGTCGGCTATGCGGTGCTGACGCTGCCTGCGCTGCAATCGTTTTTTACCTGGCTGTACAATGCTCCGCTTGGCCTTCTTACGGGGTTTCATCAGACTCTCGTTCCCGGTGCTATCGTGGTTGGTCTGCTTCTCTGGTTCCCGGTGTTCTTTCTTGCCCGGGCCCTTGTGCAGGTCTACCGTAACAGGCTCCGCGTACGCATTATTCGCAGCCCCTTTGTGCAGTGGCTCGCGAAGTTCCCGCTTGTGCAGCGGCTGCAGGGAGCGGCGGCCCGCGCGCGATCGATCTACGAGTGGGCAGGGTAGGTACCATGAAACGAACCAGAAAACCGCCGCGGCTATTCGGGACCGTGATCCCCGCCAAGCGCTACGAAAAGAAGATTCTGAAACGTATCCCGCTGGTGGGCGAGCGGGAGTTCCTTGCCGGACTCTACCAGAAAGATGGCGACACATACGTTCGACCGGACGATCTGCCGAAGAAAGATACCGCGCATCTGCGGCGTCTGGCCAAAGCGGTAAAGCACAACCGGGGCCTGCTGCAACCGGTCAAACTGGGGCTACTCGCCGCGATAGCGGGCGCATCACTTGTGTTTCTTCTGTTTTTCCTGAGTCCGATTCTTTCCCGGACTATTGAGCGCGGACTCGAGTCGGCCTTCGTCGCCCGGAGCGATCTTGCGGGCTTTTCGATTCGCCCCTTCGACCCCGGTCTTTCCTTCGACTCGCTTGTGGTGGCCGACAGGAATCGCCCCATGTACAACCTCTTCGAGATACACTCGGTGCGCGTGCAGCTGGACCTCGGACAACTGCTGCGCGGTCGGGTTGTTATCCGGGATCTGGACGCCGGAGAGCTTCGCTTTGCAACCGGGCGCTCCGAATCCGGTGCCTTGCCCGACACTCACCCGGCGCGGCTTGCTGCCTCCGCGGACAGCCAGGAAACGCGTTCGACGCTGCGGGAGGATGCGGCAGGGCTTGTGCAGGACGGGGTTGACCAGCTTCTATCGCTCGACGTCGAGCAGATCGTTGCCGCCGAGCTTTCGCGTCTGACGACCCCGGGCGTGGTCGACGAACAGATCACGAGTATTCGCGCAGAGCTCACCGACGCCCGAGAACAGATACGCGACGTCCAGGAAGATCTTGCCTCATTCCGGCGGGACAGCCAGCGACTCCTGTCTACCGACGTTCGTTCGATCCGTTCTGTCGATCAGCTTGTCTCTCTGTACGAAGAAACAGACGCTGTTGCCCGGGATGCGCAGGCGATAACCAGCCAGGTCGCGGCGGTCTCTGCCGACATCGGCGAGTCGCAGGCTCGGGTTACCGCTGCGGTCGAGGCGATAACGGCGGCGGTGCAACGCGATCTATCGGGGATACAGGAGCGAATACCATCGGCTTCCGACGTGGTCGCCGGGCCGGTTGCCGCCTTCATCGAGCCTCATCTGCTCGCCATTGTCGAGCCATATCGTGACACGATCGATACCGTCCTGAACGCGGTACGGTGGCTTCAGGCGCGATCAGCGGACAGCGACAGTGCCGCGCAGCCAGGGAGGCAGGGGCGTACCGTCACGTTTCCCTCGCGAGAATATCCGGGGTTTCTACTCGAGCGCGCGGCGGCGGGCGCCGCTGTTTCATCCATACAGTACAGTGCCGAACTTACCTCGCTCTCGAGTAATCCCGACATGATGCCGGAGCCGACTCGTGCGCGATATCAGCAACAATGGAACGGGCGCGGTGCACACGTGCATGCGGCCTTCGATACACGAGCAAACGCCACGACGCCGTTTGATCTTGATCTGCTCCTCGAACGCCAGCCACTCACGTTTACAATTCCGAATGCACCGTTTTCCTTCACGGGACTGGCAGGAACCTTCGATCTGACAGCCGAGGCGCGACTCATTGAAGACAACGGAAGCCTCGGCGAAGAGCTCGAGGCCTTTCTCAGCATTGTGCCAGATGAACTTTCCTTTTCCTCCGAGGGACTGATTGTCCAGCGCGTGCGTTCGGTAATCGAACGCGCGGGATCCATTGACATTACGATTCGAGCTCCCGCAGCACGGGGAGAGGCCGCGGTCGAGACGAATCTTGACGGGCCCATACGCGACGAGATTGCAGCGTTTCTCGCCGAGCAGCGGGACGAAATTCTCGCTCAGGTCGAGGCGGCGGTACGACGCGAGATAGACGAGCAGCGCGCGAGGTACGAACAGGAGCTCGAGCAGATCGTCGCGCTGTATGCGGAGATCGAAGGCTATGTCGACGAGGCCAGGGCGCTGGCAGATCAGGTTCGTGAACAGCGGAACGCCATTGATGCGCGCATAGCAGGTTTGCGCGACGAACTGGAGGATCGGGCACGCGCCGAAGTCGAAGCGGCTCGCGCAGAAGCGGAACGACGGGCGCGCGAAGAGGCAGAGGCTGCGGCGCGCGAAGCCGAAGGACGCGTTCGCGAGGAAGCCGGGCGTATCATAGACTCGATCCGTTCGCCGTTTTAGGACCGGGTTGTGCGGGCTTCGGTATCGGGCA
>SKKC01000430.1 GCA_007121695.1 Spirochaetales bacterium
CTGCATGAATCACGTACCACCGGCCCGCGTAACGCTCACAGCCCTGCGTGTGCGGGCCTGCGTGGGGGTAACGGACGACGAGCGCCGAAAGCCGCAGCAACTCCTGTGCGATTGTCGGGTGGATCTTGTCCCGGGTTATGATCCGTCGCGTGACGATATACACGACACCGTCGACTACGGTCGGCTCGCCCGTCGTATCCGGGAGGTATCGGCACGATCCGGGGCCCGCCTGCTCGAGCGCCTCGCCTGGGAGATAGCCTCAGAGGTGCTCTCGGACTTTCCGGCCGCGCAGGGGGTCTTCATTTCCGTTACCAAGACGGGCAGGATCCCGGAATGCGACGGAGCTGGTGTCGAAATCGCGCTTAGTCGCGGTCCGGCAGACGGTACACGTCTGTAAGCAGGCCCTTCAGTCCCGTGTGGAGTTTCTCTGCCGTTCCCTTCAGGTCGCGCGACGGGTCCGGGTCGGAAGGGAATTCGGGATGGTCGAGATACACGGCGTTCGTCATGAAGCTTTCGCTCAATAGTTTAGCGGCCAGAAAACGCCGGTATTTGTCTACGGCGAAAATCAGGGGGTTGTCTATCATTCCGATGACTTCCCACGTTACCTGCTCTGCCTGCGAATACCTGCCAGCGTCCTTGTCCTGATCGGATACCCGCAGCGGCAGCTCGTGTTCGATCCGCGACAGATTCCGTGTCAGCCATTCGAGGTCGAATAATCCCGTTGCACAGTTGAACAGGATCGGAGTACCGGCCTGCTCTGCCTGCTCCACGTAGCTACGGGAGACCGCCGGTCCTATGTCACCACAGGTAAGTCCTCGGTGCGTGTCCTCGATCAGGATGCCTCCCTTCACATCGACCGGGGTCTTGTATGCAAACTCAAACGCAGCTGGTCGTCCGCTCAGCGCGAAGTAGGCGAGTGAAACGGGATCCATGGTATACCCGAGATTGTCGACGTTGCCGATGTAGGCGAACCGGAACCCGGCCGCGTGCATATCCTGGTAGGTCGATTTCAGTACGGAGAAACTTTGTCCGTGACCTCCCGGGAGCGGCAGCGTTCGGCCGGGTTCTCCATACGCGTGATCGAACACCTGTCGAGGTGTTCCATCGTTCGAGTGTGTAAAGGCACAGATCATGGGTTGTACGCCGGTCCGCACCCGGGTGATATCGACTCCGGTCCGCTCTATCAGATCCGCGAGCAGGGGCGAGGTGCGGTACGCGTCGTAGGCCCGCTGTACCTCCTCGTTGTTATGAACACTCGTCATCTGAAACATCGGTACGTGGTCGGCTGGGATCCGTACGCCGTGCGAGCGTGAGCATTCTGCGAGCAGCAGGAGCAGATGTCGCATTTTCAGTTCCAGAAAACTCGGCCCCGGGGTGCCGTCGCGCCCGAACAGGGCCGGAGTCAGTCCTTTCGCTGTCCCGCGCACCTGTTCGCCAACCGTACCCAGCAGGTCCGTGTAGAGTGCGTAGAGTTCGGCACTGAACCCTTCGTTTTTCGTCGTATCGGCGTAACTGGTGGCAGATCCCCCGTTAAGCACCCCGTACGCTGTCTTCGGCACCAGATGCATGCCGATAACATGCAGCTGCTCCTTGGACAGTACGCAGGTACCGGTCCGGGGTATCTCGAGACCCATTGCAGCGGCAGACAGACCAAGCCCGTCGAGTCTTTCCGAGATCGAGACGGCGTCTGCGGTAAAGTCTGGAGTTGTCGTGGTGTCGACCACGCGCGAACCGTCTACACCCGGGATGCCGCGTGCCTGCGCGGGTGGATCCGCGTCTGCTGCCCCGGCCCGTATTCGTTCGAGCAGCGCAAGACTCAGGTCGACATCGATCTGCCGTTGTTCCATATCCGCTCGCAGGTCCTCTGAAATCATGGTGTTTCCTCCTGGTGCGCCAGATACGCCGCGTGGGCGGCCCCGACGAGTGAAATGTCGTAGCTTCGTAACCCGTACACCGGTACGCGCCGGAGCGCGGTCTGCATGCTTTCGTGCGGATGGCTGAAGTACCCGTCCAGAAACCCGTTCGATACGATCGCGTCGAGGTTGCGTGCGGTAACTCCGCCCGCGAGAAACAGGCCGCCGTAGGGCAGTACGCTCAGCGCGAGACCCGCGGCAAAGCGCCCGTACATCTTTGCAAACAGTCGCATGGCGCTCGCCGCGTCAGAGTCGGTAGCCGCGTGGCGCGATACGATTGCCGGGTAGTCCAGGGGATCCGCCGACAGGATCTCCGTCGCTGCACCGTGCTGAAAGCCACCTTTCGCAATGAAGAAGGCAGCGGCGTGTCGTAACCCTTTTCCGCTCGCGTACATTTCCGCGTCCGGCCTCTCGCCGGCCGTCGACTCGACGAAGTGCTGGAACTGTCGGGTCTCTTCATCGAATCCGATGAGATCGGTGTGACCGCCTTCTGACGGCAGGACGGTCAGGCCGTGACCCGGAAGTTCGCACGCGATGGCCACGCCGAGTCCCGTCCCGGCTGCGGCTACCGCCTCGACCACAGGCAGCGTCCGCGCCGGTGTGGCGTTCCAGACGGAGACGCATTGCTCGCTGTCGGCACGATGTACCAGCGGCAGCGCATACCCTATGGCCGTAAGATCGTTTACGAGGTGCACCGGCACGTCCAGGCGCGTTGAGATCTCCCGCTCGTGTATGGACCAGCTGGTGTTCGTCAGCGTGACGCTGCCGTCGTGGACAGGACCCGCAGCGCTGATGCAGCCTCCTGCGATCGCCTCTGCACGGGTCTCCCGTAGCAGCGCCTGCAGGGCCTCCTCCATGACAGCCGAAAAATCCGTGATTGTGCGGGACTCGTAGCGCGTCCGGGCCTGTATCCTGAACCGCCGGTCTTCCTGCGCCACCAGTGCAAACGTACAGTTCGTACCTCCTGCGTCGCAGACGAGCCACGTGAATCTGGTTGATTGTGACATGTCAACAATCGTACCTGCCCGACGACGTGTCCACAACCCCGACTGAGGCCCCCTTCCAGCCGCTTGCGCATGATACGGCCTTACGATACGGTTGTCGGGTGGTTGCAGACTCCTCGGACGCCTCGACGCCGGGCGGGGGCAGGCTTCTTACCGAAGAAGACTTCGACGGGCTCGTATGCGCCGTCCTCCTGCGTAAGCTGGGTTTGACAGGCGAGACACAGTTTGTTCATCCCAGAGACGTAACCGACGGGCTTGTACAGTGTGACGGGCGCGACATTCTCACGGGTCTCCCGTTTCGGGACGACGTGAGCCTTGTGTTCAACCACGAACTGGTGGCCGGGCTCGTTGCTGCGGAACACGACAGGCACATCTTTGATCCGTCGGCTTCGAGTAATTCCGCGGTTGTGTTTCGGCATTTCCAGGACCAGTTCGACCACCTTGAGGCGCTTGGCCCCATGGTGGAGGCCGCGGATCGTGCTGTCTCAAGGAACTACACCATGGACGAAGTCCTGCATCCCGCGGGCTGGTCCATGCTCGCGTTCATTCTCGACCCTCGCAGCGGACTGGGGCGCCATCGTGGCTTCCGGATATCGAACCGGCGGCTTATGCTCGACCTCATCGATCAATTGAGTGAGGTTACGGACATCGACGAAATTCTGAAGCTTCCCGACGTACACGAGCGTGTTGAACTCTACAACAGTCACCGGCAGGTTTTCGAGGAACAGGTTCGTCGCTGCAGTACGATCGTCGGAAACGTGCTTTTCGTCGACTGGTCGGAGGAGCCGAGCGTGGCCGCGGGCAATCGTTTCGTGAAGTACGCGCTTTTTCCGCAGGTCAATACGAGTCTGCAGTTTTCCTGGGGGTTCGAGCGGCACACTGCAGTATTCACGGCGGGGAAGAGCATTTTCAATCGGACATGCTCGCTGAATATCGGCGCGCTTATGCTGCAGTACGGAGGCGGAGGCAGCGCTGACTCGGGTTCGTGTCAGGTCGAAGCCGTACACGCAGCGGACACAAAACACGAACTGGTTACCCGTTTACTGACCGAGCGTGTCCAAAGCGAAGAAATTCGGAGTATATTGAAAGTATGATGATGAAACATACAACAATGCAGGTTCGTGTGTGCGCGCTTGCTGTTCTGCTTCTTGTCTCGGCTGCGGCCACGAGCTTCTCGCAGGTATCTGCCGACGACGTGGATTCGGTGAGCGCCGGTGTGATCCTTGGAGAGCCCACCGGCTTGAGTATCAAGCTGTGGCTCGGTGATGTTTCAGCCCTCGACATTGCACTCGCGTGGTCCTTCACGGACAACGGCGCCTTTTACATGAACGCCGACTACCTCACGCACTTCTTCGACGTGTTCAGTACCGCTCCCGACAGACTGCCGCTGTACGCGGGGGTAGGCGGTCTGTTCAGGCTTCGCTCGGGCGGTCCTCCACCGTCGAGCGACTCGAATTCTTCAGTACGTCTTGCCGTTCGCGTCCCGCTTGGCATCAGTTTTCTGCCTGCCGAGGTGCCGATTGACCTGTTCTTTGAGGTTGCACCGGCCTTGACGGTATTCCCGGAGACCGGGTTCGGCCTCGGTGGTGCCATAGGCGTGCGATACCGCTTCTGAGCGCGCGCTCCGGGGCAGGGGTCTATCGCTTTTGCAGGACCCATATCGGGTCTCGAAGCGCACGGAGTTCGAACCCGAATCGTGAGCAGACGTACGAAATGGTGCGCCCGCTGTAGAAGCTGACGTGTGTCTCGTCGAAGGTGTACCAGAAGGACAGAAACGAGTCCCAGTCGGGCGGATGCAGGCTGCTTCGCACCGTAATTATTCCATCTCTTTGCAGCACGGACCGTATCGTTTCCCAGAACTGAACCGGATCGTATGCATGTTCTGCAACTTCGCACGATGTGACCAGCTCGTAGCGCCGCTCGAGCACCGTCGGATCCGGAAAAAACAGCGGGTCGTAATCGTCGACAGCGTACCCGCGTCGCCGTGCCAGTGTACCGAGAACGGGAGCGTACCCGCAGCCGTAGTCGAGCATGCGACACGGCTGCTGGCCTCGAACGGCTTCAGCTGCGTCCAGTACGGACCACAGCATGCGGACGTAGCCGGGCTGATCAATACTGTTGTTATGGCTCAGATACCGGGCACGTTCATCGGCTTCACGTAGCCTGTCACTACTGCTCACCGATACAAGATCGCAGGTCGTGCACCAGTGGTAGGATCGGTTCATGCGGTGCTGGAATCGGGTCTCGCAACTGCCTTTGCATACGGGGCACTCGCCCTGCTTCGTTTCCATTCGGTTGCCCGTCCGCCCGCCCGGTAGTAGTATCTGCTGTACGTATTCTGTCCCGTACGAGGTTGAAAAGTCCATGGATACACATACACGAACATCCCGTTACATCGATCTGCTTCTCACTGCGCTCGACCTGGAGCCGGGAAACAGACTCGCGATTCGATCCGAACCCGCCCACAGAGACTTCGTTCTCGCGGTCGTAGAGCGTGCGTACCAGGCGGGGGCGTCCTACGTGCACGTTATGGCTGCCGATCCGCGCATTC
>SKKC01000403.1 GCA_007121695.1 Spirochaetales bacterium
CGGGCAAAGGGAATCTCGACTGAGTCATTCATGACGGTGCTCCTAATACTCCGGCTCGTCCTCGGGCACGGAAATCGAAGGGATATGCCGTGACAGAATGGAGCGAAGCTCACGGCGGTTCCGGTACAGTTCGGGCCGCGATTCGTCGAGGTAACAGACCGGTCGCAGCGCTCCGATGAGCGCATCGAGGTCCAGTCGGGTGTGAGCGCTGCGCGATATGCGGAGGATCTTCTGATGTGAGGTAGATTCCGAAACCTCTCCGTCGGCCAGCAGCGATTCGTGTACCCGTTCGCCCGGCCTCATGCCGATATACTCTATGTCGATTTCCTCGTAGGGCTTGTACCCGTGTATCGTGATCAGTTGCTCGGCGAGATCCCTGATACGTACCGGTTCGCCCATGTCAAGCAGATACAGCCCGCCTGGTTCGCCGACACCACCAGTCTTGAGTACCAGGCTCGCAGCCTCGGGTATCGTCATGTAAAACCTCGTGGTGTCCGGATGAGTTACCGTTACCGGTCCGCCCTTGCGAATCTGCTTCTGGAAGAGCGGCACGATGCTGCCACGCGCAGACAGGACGTTTCCGAACCTGACTGCCATGTACGTGTGGCCGTTTTCGGTCGCAGACAGTACGATTTCTTCGGCAATGCGCTTGGAAGCACCGTACACGCTCAACGGTTCTACGACCTTGTCAGTCGAGATAAACACCACCCGTTCCACGCCCGCGGCCGACGCCGCGTCAATCAGGTTCTTCGTACCGAAGACGTTGTTGCGTATTGTTTCGACCGGATTATTCTCGCCGAGGGGAACGTGCTTGTAGGCGGCGGTGTGCAACACCACATCGGCCCGCAGGCGCTTGAGAATAAAATGCATGTAGTCGCGGTCCTGAATTTCGCCGATGACCGGTACTATCGAAGCCCGTTCCCCGACGCCCTCGTCCTGAAGCAGGCGTAACTCCCGGTCGATCTCGTAAATCGCGTTTTCACCATGTCCGAACAGGTACAGCCGCTGTGCCCCGCCGCTGAGCAGCTGACGACACAGCTCGCTTCCGATGCTGCCTCCAGCACCAGTGACGACAACACGCTTGCCCCGCAGGTACTGCATGCTTGCCCGCAGGTCAATGTGGACGGGTGTGCGTCCGAGCAGATCCTGCGGATCAATTTCGCGGGTCTGAATCATGTGTGCCTCGCCGTCGACGATCTGCGACAGGCTCGGCAGTATGCGAATGCGGGCGAAGCCAGCCTGTTCGAGCAGCGCGAAGATAGCCTGTACACGCTCCCGCCCTGCGCCCGGAAGCGCGAGCAGCGCCTCGTCGGTGGGCTGCCGGTCGAGCAGGTTCACCACCGCGTCTATGGGCCCAAGGACCGGTATTCCTTCAATTCTCGTTCCGATTTTTTCCGCGTCATCGTCGAGGAAGGCGACGACTTCGCCGAGCACTTCTTTCCGCTTGAGTTCAAGGGCGAGCGATACACCCGCGAATCCTGCACCAATAATATAAACACGTGGTGTGCGCTTCATGTACCTTCCGTAGATGCATCTGTCGGGGCGGACTCGAGCACGTCGAATCCGAAGTCCACCGTAAAGCTTGCATTGTACAGATCAAGCTGTACCTTTGCACGTCCCTTGCGACGATTCACCTTTATTATACGTCCTTCAAGACCCTGCAGCGGCCCGTCTACGACGACTATACGCTGATTCGCATCGAAGGTGACGGTCGATTTTCTCACGATTTCACCGTACCCCATGAAATGTTTCACCAGCTGCAGATCATCGCCTGAGAGCGCGCGCGGCGACGCGGTCGTATCGAGCATGCGAATGAAGCCGTCGGTCCTGCGTACCAGGGTGCGAACAGCGTCGTTCAGGTCCGAAGTCTGCAAAAAAATGTATCCGGGAAATACCGGTGCGAGGCTGAGCATGCGTTTGCCGCCGCGCCTGATCGTCAGTTCGCGTCGCGGTCGAAACAGAGACGCTCCGTGTTCCTGTAGCGCACCTTCGACGAGAGAAGTGAACTTGTCCTCGGAACCGGTTCGCAGTTGCAGCACGTACACGTCCATAGACAACGGACGCTACCATGGAGCCGATCCGACATTCAACAATCACGGAATTTGTGCCGATATGTGAACCGAGAGGAATATTTGGATGATGAGATCCGGACACACGGTCACAGTGTTACTGACAGCATTCTGTGTACTATTCGGGGCACTGCCCCTGGCTGCTGACACCGTACTCGTACACGTGCACGGCGACACCTCAGCGCTCAGTAGAGAAGCAGCAGTGACGCCGGGAACCACCGCTTTTGAGGACGGGCTCATGATTCCGCTCTTCGAGCATGGACATATCGTGTTCAATCTGGTGGATGATGGCGAGCCGCTGGACGTGGACACGGCGCGAGTAGTCGGGTTGGCAGAAGGTGTCGACTGGGTCGTACTCGTGCAGCTGCACTTCGTCCCCACGAATGGGGCCGCGAGGATAGACAGGGCAAGCTACGCGATAGTGCAGGTTTCCGAGGCACAGGACGCGCTGCAGGGCAACTTTGCGCGGGACGTGTTCGAGCCACGGCGCGGGGAAACGGCAACAGCCGCCATTGAGCGGGTCGGCCGACTTCTTGCGGGTACCATGCTGAATGAAATATAGCGGAGGGAACACACTCATGACGGCTCACGTACGGTATTTCCGCCTTTTTGTGGCGGTCGTTCTGCTTCTGTTTTCCACGCTGGCCCATGCTGACTACGCATGGGAGGGTATCGCGACCCGAGGGGACTCGATCCTCTTTCCCGACGAAGGTCTGTTCGCCGCTTCGAACGTCGTTCCGAGAAACACCGTTGTTGAACTGACAAGCCTCGATACAGGTCGCTCCGTGCGCGTCATTATCAGTCGGCGGGCGTCGGAGCCCGGTCTTCTTGCGCTGTTGAGCCCGGACGCAGCGGCATCGCTCGGTCTGTCCGGGGACGAGCAGACGACTCGCGTACTTCTGTCGCCGGTTTCGATACCCGGCCTCGCGAGCGCTGCCGACGAAGACCGGATGCGGGTGCCTTCGGACCCTGACAGAGCGCTTCCTGCAGGAACGACAGCGCGGCCCGAGCGGATTCGTGTTCCCGAAGCCGTGGCGGTCGAGGTGCCGGAACCCGAGGCCGAACCGGAGCCGGAACCCGAGCCAGAACCAGTAGCCGAGCCAGAAGCTGAACCAGAGCCGCGCGACGTCGTTGAAACGCTCCCGCGGGTCATGCCGGAGCCCGAGGAACCGAGAACCCCTGAACCGCTTGATCCGCCCCGCGATGTCACGGCCCCTGAAACCTCGCTCGAGCTGACCATCCATCGCGAACCGGTCTTTGACATCGCCGATCTCCCGGAGCCGGATATTCGCCTTGTCGATCCGTCTCCCGAGACACCCGCCATCGAAGAGTTCGTACCGGTGACCGACGATGGTCCGGTAAACCGCCTGGAGAGGGTGGTCGCGGAGGCGCGACGGCTTCGCGAGCGTGACCCCGACGGGTTTGCGGTATTGCCGTTCGGAGAGCGCGGGCAGGACGACGTCGCGCGTCGCGAACCACCCCCTGGTGCGCCGCCTGTGTTTATCGCCGACGAGCCGGACCTTCCTTCACACGATGAACCGGTACTTGCAGACGCCGAAACGGTGGAAACGGCAGATACGTCGCTTCCCCGCATTGTCCCCGTTGCAGACGAGGAACCTGAAGCTCGCGAAGAACCCGAACCTCCTGTGTTCGCAGACACACCGGTCGAACGCGTGCTGCCGGTCGAACTTCCGCAGGTTGTCATTGCCGATGAGCCCGAAGAGCCTCGCTTTGTTCTCGATGATCTTCTCGACGAGCGGCCCGTCCCTCCGGCCGACGACGAACCCGAAACGGTCATTACTGTTGAGCCCCGGACGCCGGAGGTCGATGTCGTGATCGAAATGGAGCCCGCTGAATCCAGACCTCCCGCACGCCCCGAAGTCGTGCCAGAACGCCCGACGCCCGAACCTGCACCCCCCGAGATCGTACCGGAACGCCCCGAAATCGTGCCCCCGCCGACCGACCCTGCGCTCCCCCTGGTTACGGAGCTGCAACCGGGAGCCTTCTATCTGCAGATCGGCGCGTGGAGTCAACGCGAGTCGGTGCAGGCGGTCATTCGCGATCTCGAGGACGTGTATCCACTCGCGGTTACCAGAGTTGAAACACCCGGGAGGACGCTGTATCGTGTCTTCGTCGGACCCATCGGACAGGACGAGCGGGGTCTTGCCCTGTTTAACGTCCGGACGCTCGGGTTTCGCGACGCGTTTGTACGGCGTGGAGGCGAGTCATAGATACAGAACAGGAAGTTCGCGAACTTCGCGAGCAGATACGTAAACACGAGTATCTCTACTTTGTGGCGGGCCGTCCCGAACTCAGCGATGCAGAGTTCGACGGCCTGTTTCAGCGTCTGCAGGAGCTCGAGGCAGAACATCCCCACCTGAAGACCGACGATTCTCCGACGCTCAGGGTTGGATCCGATCTGTCCGGGGACTTTCCCGAAGCGGCACACACCGTCCCTGTGTTGAGTCTCGATAAGGCGTACTCACACGAAGAACTCGCGGCATGGGCGCGCCGTACGTCAGACAGGCTCGAACACAGGCCGGTGTTCGTGATAGAGGAAAAGCTCGATGGAGTAAGCATTGTCCTGTACTACGAGCAGGGCGTGCTTGTCCGTGCGGTGACCCGCGGGAACGGGCGTACCGGAAACGACGTGACTGCCAACGTCCGGACGATACGCGATGTGCCGCTGCGCTTACAGCAGAATGTCGATATTGCCGTTCGAGGAGAAATTCTTCTCCCACTCCAGGCCTTTCGGTCGCTCAACGAAGACATGGAGACACCGTACGCGAATCCGCGAAACCTCGCCGCGGGAACGCTTCGCAGGGTCAAGTCGAGCGAGACCGCCGCAGTACCGCTGCGCTGCTTCGCCTACGAAGGGTTTATCACGTCGGGAGATGAAACCCGACGAGTCGCGACGCATCGTGAAATGCTTCTGATGCTCGCCCGGCTGGGGTTTCGGGTGAACCCCCATATGGGCCTGTTCTCGGCCGATGGCGTTGACGAGGCGTTTCCTGCAGGGGCAGCCGAGCTTCCGGCATTCGCGTCGGTGCAGACCGGCACACTCGACGACCTCGAAGAGGTTATTGCCCGCTGGACAGGCGACCGCTCGTCGCGCGAGTACGAGATCGACGGTCTGGTGGTTAAACTGGACGACCTTTCGCTGCGGGACGAGCTCGGATATACGGGGCATCACCCACGGTGGGCAATCGCCTACAAGTTCGAGTCGCCGGTTTCGGTTACAAAGGTACGCGCGATAGACGTACAGGTGGGGCGAACCGGGCGTATAACGCCGGTTGCGCGGGTCGAACCCGTTGGTATTGGCGGCACGACGGTGAGCAATGTCACGCTTCATAATCAGGCGTATATCGAGGCACTCGAGCTGCACGTCGGCGAC
>SKKC01000266.1 GCA_007121695.1 Spirochaetales bacterium
GCGAAAATGCCGCCCCAGTACAGAAATGACACAACAAGACCTATTCCGAAGCCCACCGCGCGTGCACTCTTCCTCGCGCGTATTCCGACCGGAAACGCAAAAATTACAAAGGCGAGACACGCGGCAGGTATCGAGAATTTCTTGTGAAACTCGATGCGATTAACCTGCAGGGTCCGGCTGTGTACGGGACGGTCCCGCTCGGTCACGTATCTGTTCCAGAGGGTCTCGAGTTCGTTTCGCACCTGCCCTGGCGATAGTGTTCCGTCGGTGAATCGCTGCAGCGCTGTAGTGTATCGCATACGCAGGTCTGAAAACGCACCGGCTGCGATCAGCTCCTGAGCGTCGCGTCGGGACCGGAGATCGCTCTCCTGTGTCCGCACCATGGCAAGAACGTCGACGGAGCTCATTTCACGCGCCGTCGGGTTCTGTATCGAAAATGCGATGTCGCGAAGCAGGATGTTGTAGTTCATACCGGTCGATGTCGAAAAATCGAAGTCCTCGGTGTTTCCGCCAATCGGGTCGTGTACGAACACATCTGACATCCGCAGCGAGATGACTCCTGACTGCGATGAGTCTTCCTGAAGAATCGCCTGACCGGCCGAGATTACGCGTTCCCTGCCCCGTCGACCCGTTTCGATAATCAGCAGCTGCTCGATTGTGCCGTCGGATACGTCTCCGGATACAAGCAGCAGATCCTGGAACTCCCGTATGGCAAAGGGCTCGAACTCAAGATCCGGATTCGAAAGCACCAGTTCACGGTACCGTCGAACGAGATTCAGGTTTCCCACCGGAAGAAAATAGTCGTTCACGACGAACGATACGAGGGTCAGAAGGATGCCAAGCAGGAAAACCGGCCGGAAGATTCTCGACATGCTGACGCCGGAGGCCCTCATTGCGACGATTTCGTTGTCGTTCGCAAGCCGTCCAAGTGCCATAAGGCAGCCGAGCAGCGTCCCGAACGGCACCGCGAGCGCGATTATGCTTGGCAGTGAATAGACCAGCAACATTAGTACATCGAAAACCGGCACCTGTTTTTCCAGGATGTCCTCGGCGAGCAGAAGAAGCTGGTTAACGAAGAAAATGAAGAAGAAAAAAAGAAACGCCACGAAGAACGAAAACAGTAGTTCCCGTCCAACGTAGCGTTCGATACGATGCTTACGACTCATGCGGATTGCTCCGTACGAGATACCCTGACATTAATTTCTCGGAGTCCGTTCCGGCTCGTCGTAAATCAGGCGGAGATTCGTTCGTCCCATTTTATCTATCTCGATGATTTTCACGGGAACTTCCTGCCCAAGCTCGAGAATGTCGTTGACCGACTCGACCCGATGCGACGCCATCTTTGAGATGTGACACAGGCCTTCCTTGCCGGGCAGAAACTCGATGAATGCGCCGAAGTCAACGATGCGACGGACCACACCGTCGTAGGTTTTTCCGACTTCGGGTTCTTCGAGAAGCGACATGAAGGCTGCCTTGGCGGCTTCCGCGCCCGCCTTGTCGTTGCAGTAAATTGTTACCGTACCGTCGTTCTCGATGTTGGTCTGTACGTCGTGCTTTTCGGAGATGCTCTTGATGGTCTTGCCACCAGGACCGATCATGAGTCCGATCTTGTCCTGGTCGACCTTGAAACTCATGATTCGCGGTGCGTGCTCGCTGAGTTCCTTTCTTGGTGTCGCAAGCGCTTCATTCATGATGGACAGAATGTGCATGCGACCTTTTCGGGCCTGCTCGAGCGCGGTTCTCATGACACTCGGGTCGACGTTCGAGAGTTTAATATCCATCTGGAAGGCAGTAATGCCTTTTTCGGTCCCCGCCACCTTGAAGTCCATGTCGCCAAGCGCGTCTTCTTCTCCGAGAATATCGCTGAGAACAACCGTATTGTCTCCTTCCTGAACGAGACCCATGGCGATCCCGGCGACCGGGGCAGAAACAGGTACTCCGGCGTCCATGAGACTCAGTGAGCCTCCGCACACCGTTGCCATTGAACTGGACCCGTTTGATTCAAGTACTTCGCTGACGATGCGGGTCGTATACGGAAAAGACTCTTTACCGGGAAGGATGCGCTCGATCGCGCGCAGGGCGAGATGTCCGTGTCCGATTTCCCGACGTCCCGTGCCCAGACGGCCTGTTTCTCCGACGCTGAAGGGAGGGAAGTTATAATGGAGCATGAAGTTTTCGCGGCGGTCACCTTCGATATCGTCCAGGATCTGTTCGTCCCGAGCTGTACCAAGTGTGGTCACTGCGAGCGCCTGCGTTTCGCCGCGGGTAAACAGGGCGCTTCCGTGCGTTCGCGGGAGTACGCCCACTTCGCAGGTTATTGCCCGAATGTCTTCGGGACCCCTCCCGTCTGTGCGCACCTTTCGCTCGAGAATGCTTTTCCGCAGGATATCCTTTTCCATGGCGTCCATGATCGCGTAAAAGCCTTTCTCGCCGTGTTCCTCGATCGCGGTGGAGAAATGTTCTGCCGCTTCCTGTACAACCGCGGCGATGGCGCTGTGCCGTTCGAATTTCCCTTTCACGAACGCTGCTTCTTCCATTTTAGGTCGGACATGCGCTCGAATCTCGTCTGCAACAGGAATTTCGGGTGCGGGAGGCGGAACCCGGAGTTTTTCCTTCCCGGCCTGCGCGCGAAGTTCGTCGATCAGGTTGCAGATCTGCTGTATTGGTTCGCGAGCAGCATCTATCGCACCGGCAAGAATCTCTTCCGAGATCTCAGCGGCGCCGCCTTCCACCATAGTTATTCCCTCACGGGTTCCAGCGACTATGATGTCGAGAAGGCCTTTTTCGATTTCTTCGTATGTCGGGTTAATAATGTACTGTCCGTCGATCATGGAAACCCGCACCGCTCCAGTGGGACCGTTGAAGGGAATATCCGAAATCGAGACGGCTGCGGATGCCGCGACCATTCCGAGAACGTCCGGTGGATTGACCGAATCGGCGCTGACGGTGGTCGGCACTATCTGTATGTCGCGTCGAAAGTTCTTGTCGAACAGGGGACGCATGGGTCTGTCGACAAGCCTGCAGACGAGTACTTCCTTGTCTTTCGGTCGGCCTTCCCGTTTGAGAAACCCACCGGGGATTTTTCCCGCTGCGTAGTACTTTTCGTTGTAATCTACCGACAGCGGAAGAAAATCGACGTCCAGTTCCTTGCTTGAGCAGCATACGGTACCAAGCACGGCGCTTCCGCCGTAGGTGGCAAATACCGAGCCGTTTGCCTGCTTGGCCATACGACCGGTCTCGATAGTAAGTTCTGTGTTTCCAATACGTGCGCTAACTTTTGTCATAGCTGTTTATTGTCCTTGTTCGATTCACTTTCTGTGGAATTCGTGTCCGACAGAAAAAAAAAGCGACCGATCGATTTTCATATTCGACCGGCCGCCATGAGACGGGGCGTATGAACGCTACTTGCGAAGCCCCAGAGTTGCAATGAGCTGTCGGTATCGATCGAGATCGTTCTCACTGAGATATCGAAGCAGTCTTCGCCGTCGACCAACCAGTTTAAGCAGACCCCGACGTGAGTTGTGGTCCTGCTTGTGCACCTTGAAGTGTTCGGTCAGCTGATCGATTCTTTTCGTGAGCAGGGCAATCTGGACCTCAGTGTTGCCGGTGTCGGCAGCCCCCGAGCCAAACTGCTCGATGATCTGCTGTTTTTCTTCCTTCAGTAAAGGCATATAGACAGTGTCCTCCATGGTATGCCGGTAGAATACCTGTTGTATATCTGAATACTCGTGAGCGCGTGCCCGCGCATTCTCCGGAGAGTATCCAAACGCCTTTGCATAGCGCACCCTCGAAAAGGCTACTCGTTATGCGAAAGCGTTCAGAGCAGGCAGCGATCAAAAATATAGATTGGTAATTATGATGAGGCAGCAGATATCTGTCAACAGTCGCCTATTGACCGTACTCTCCTGGTACGACGAAGCGGTACGAATACCCGGCTTCACCCTGAGTGACGAGAGCGAGAAGACTCCGGTTCCGGTTGAACAACGCGAGTCTGTGGCAGTTGTCAGCCGAAACGGGTTCTGCAAGCATGTCAGGAGAAAACGGTTTGCCGTGACGTATATCGCGTTCAACGTCCGTACGTATCTCCGCACAGACCATATCGTCCAACATGCGCATGACTTCATAGGCTGGGATTACCGACAGGGAAGACTCACCTGAATCGAAGGTTTGACTGTCGTTTACATGAAACCGACCAACCCGGGTTCGGTGCAGGCTGTGTACGTGTGCGAAAGAACCGCACGCGCGTCCGATATCTCTTGCAAGCGACCGGACATACGTACCGGATCCGCATGCGATACGCACAGACAGTTGCGGGCTGGCCCAGGAGAGCACCTCGATCGCGTGCACGCGTACCTGCCTCGCCGGGATCTCCGGTTCGATTCCGTGGCGGGCGAGATCGTACGCCCGTTTCCCGTTCACATGTATCGCGCTGTACTTCGGCGGAATCTGCTCGACAGTTCCGATAAACTGCGGCAGCACATGTTTTACCTGATCGAGTTCCGGTATACGGTCCGTCCGGCACACGACGGTACCCGTCGGATCAAGCGTGTCGGTTTCCGCGCCGAACGTGAATACGGCTTCGTACTCCTTGTCGAGACCGCTGAGTTCCGGAGCGAGTCGTGTCAGAGGGCCAACGAGAACTACAAGCAGGCCGGTTGCGAAGGGATCAAGCGTCCCTGTATGACCGACTTTCTGCTTCCGGAAGATCCGTTTGACGGGCGCAAGCGCGCGAAACGATGAAACATCAGCCGGTTTGTTCAGCAGCACCGCTCCAGCTGTCGTATGTGGGTTCATGAGGCGTACGTCCGTGACGCAATTATATGCCGTGACGGTCCATATCCTGGAGAAGTTCCTGGGACTGTCGGACCCGTGTATCCACCACGAAGGTCAGCTTCGGGGTGGATTTCCACTGAATGTGCTTTGCTATCCCGGCCTGAATAAACCCCGCGGCGGCGTTCAGTCCATCGACGGATGCCTCGAGTTCGGGTTCGGACACGTAGCCCCCGACCCGCACGGTCGCCGTGCGCAGATCCCGGGTCAGGACAACTTCCTGTATCGTTACGAGTTTGCTGACTCGAGGATCCCGCACGCGTTCCGTCAGAATCATATCGCTAATGATCTTCTGCAGAAGACGCCCGGCCCGATCAATACGTTCCATGCTCCCCCGCTACTTCTTTTCGGTCTTCGCTGCCTTCGTGTTCTTGACAGGCTCTGAAAGCTTGCGACTGATCTCCTTGATCTGGAACACTTCGATCTCGTCGCCTTCCTTCAGGTCATTCAGATTTGCTATCCCGAGACCGCACTCGTATCCGGCCTTTACTTCTCGTACGTCGTCCTTGAAGCGTTTGAGCGAGTTGATCTTGCCGGTGAATATTTCTACGCCATCCCGGATAACGTGGGCCTGTGCGTTGCGCGTCAC
>SKKC01000282.1 GCA_007121695.1 Spirochaetales bacterium
CGGTCCATCCGGCGGTGTCATTCCGGTCGATAAAATGGACACTCCGGTGACCTATGAGGCTCTACAGGAACTCGGCTCGATCATGGGCTCCGGCGGCATGCTCGTCATGGACGACAGCGACTCGATGGTGGACGTCGCGAAGTTTTATCTTGGCTTCTGCGTCGAAGAGTCGTGCGGGAAGTGTGCACCCTGCCGCATCGGCGGGTTTCAGATGCTGAGCCTGCTGAAAAAGATTCACGCCGGAAACGGACATGTCGAAGATCTCGATACACTTCGTGATATTTGCGTCTGCATGCAAACAGCCTCGCTGTGCGGGCTTGGTCAGACGGCACCAAATCCGGTGCTGTCCACGCTCAAGTACTTTGAACATGAGTATCTCGACCTTCTCACGAGTAGCGAACCGGTGTCAGTGAAAGGATAGGGTGATGGTGGAACAACAAACGATGGTCAAGGCGAAAATCAATGGCACCGCTGTCGAAGTGCCCGCGGGTACGAGTATTCTTGATGCGGCGCGTCATTCCGGTTTCCGTATACCGACGCTCTGTTCGGATCCCGATCTGCTTCCGACTTCGGCCTGTGGTCTGTGTATCGTGAAACTGGCCGGAAGCAACAAACACCCGCGTGCCTGCGCGACGGCTGTAGAGGAGGGCATGGACATCATTACCCATGACGGGGAACTCACGAACGTCCGTCGTACGGCACTCGAACTGATTCTGTCGACGCACCCGAACTCCTGTCTGACCTGTGGTCGCAACGGCAGCTGCGAGCTGCAGACCCTGCTCGGCGAGTTCGGGGTCCCCGAAAACCGTCTGGAGAAGCGCATCCGCGATGTACCGCCGGACCGGTCAAACGGCTCGATTACCATAGACTTCAGCAAGTGCATTAACTGTGGCCGTTGCGTGCAGGTCTGTCAGGAGGTACAGAACGTCTGGGCCTTGTCATCGCTGAATCGCGGCATCGAAACCCGGATGGCGCCCGCCGGTGACATTACTCTCGCCCAGTCGCCGTGCATCAAGTGCGGGCAGTGCGCCGCGCACTGCCCGACCGGGGCGATCGTCGAACACGACGAGACAGCCGCGGTATGGGAAGCCCTGCGCGACCCGGATATTTTCTGCTCTGCCCAGATTGCACCTGCCGTTCGCGTGGCAGTGGGAGAGGAGTTTGGCTATCCGCCGGGCACAAATCTGACCGGAGAGCTGCACGCGGCGCTTCGCCGCATCGGGTTTGACGCGGTATTCGAGACACCGGTAACTGCCGACCTCACCATTATGGAAGAGGCGACCGAGTTCATGAAACGTTTCACCGAAGGCTCCGGGCCGCTGCCGATCATAACGTCGTGCTGCCCCGCGTGGACCGATTACATGGAGAAGAATCATCAGGACTTCATCGAAAATTTTTCGACCGCCAAGAGCCCGCAGCAGATGCTCGGCGTACTCGCGAAAACGTACTACTCCGAAAAGAACGGCATAGATCCCGCAAAACATTTCCAGGTTTCGATTATGCCGTGTACCGCAAAGAAATACGAACTCGAGCGCACGGGTGAAATGTTTGCCTCCGGCTATCAGGATGTCGATATCACCCTGACGACACGCGAGGTGGCGCGCCTCATAAAGCAGGCAGGCCTGGTCTTCAGCGACATGCCGAAGGAAGAGGCAGATCCGCTGCTGGGACAATACTCGGGTGCCGGCACTATTTTCGGCACTACCGGTGGCGTCATGGAAGCCGCGCTTCGCACCGCGCATTACATGGTTACCGGCGAGAACCTGGCGAAAGACGACCTCGAGATACAACCGGTCCGGGGAATGAACGGCGTCAAGGAAGCCGAGATAGACATACGAGGTACCACCGTGCGGGTCGCCATCGCTCACGGTATGGGCAACGTCGACTCGCTGCTCGAGAAGGTGCGCGAAGCACGCGCGCGGGGCGAAACCCTGTACGACATGATCGAGGTCATGGCCTGCCCGGGTGGCTGCCTGGGCGGTGGCGGTCAGCCCTACAACATAAGCGAGAACATCCGGATCAAGCGAATGGAAGGCCTGTATACGGATGACAGAAACCGGAAGCTACGGTTCGCACACGAAAACCCGGCCGTCAAACAGATCTATCGCGAGTTTCTCGGCGAGCCCATGGGCCCCAAAGCCCATGAGCTGCTTCACACGAGCTACACCGCCCGCAGAAAGTACAAGCGCTAGGCGGGAGACCTAGCGGTACGCCTCGAGCGGAGCGCAGCTGCACACGAGGTTACGGTCTCCCTGCACGTTGTCGACGCGTCCCACGGCGGGCCAGAACTTGTTGGTTCGTGTCCACGGATCGGGATACGCGCCCTCTTCGCGCGAGTACGGTCGGTCCCAGTCCGCAGAGGTGACGTCTTCAAGTGTATGCGGCGCCATGCGCAGCGGACTCGACTCCAGCGCAATGTCGCCGCGGCGTATCTGCTCGATCTCCCCCACAATGCGAATCATCGCGTCGCAGAAGCGGTCGAGCTCCGCGCGGTTCTCGCTCTCGGTAGGCTCCACCATGAGCGAGCCGTGAACCGGCCACGACATGGTCGGTGCGTGAAAGCCGTAATCCGCCAGGCGCTTGGCGACGTCCTCGACGGTAATTCCGGTTTCTTTTTCCATTGCACGAAAGTCGAGTATGCACTCGTGCGCCACACGCCCGCTCGTACCGGTATACGCGACCGGTATGTGCGGTGCAAGCCGCGTTGCAATGTAGTTCGCGTTCAGGATCGCCTGCTCGGTAGCAGCGCGCAGGCCGTCGCTGCCCATCATCGCGATGTACCCGTAGGCGATCGAAAGGACCCCCGCGCTTCCGAGCGGTGCGCCGACGATTACGCCGGTGGGGCCGGGGTTATCGAGCGTGCCGGGAAGGAAGGGGGTCAGATGGGACGCGGTGAGTACTGGTCCTATTCCGGGCCCGCCGCCTCCGTGTGGAATCGCGAAGGTCTTGTGCAGGTTCAGGTGGCAGACGTCCGCGCCGATTTCGCCCGGGCTCGTGATGCCGACCTGGGCATTCATGTTCGCGCCGTCCATGTAGACCTGCCCACCGTGCTCGTGGACAATCGCAATGGCTTCACGGATCTTCTCTTCGAACACCCCGTGAGTCGAGGGGTAGGTAACCATCATTGCTGCCAGACGATCCGAATACTCCGTGGCCTTCTCTTTCAGATCGTCGAGGTCAATGTCCCCGTTGTCGGCGCTCTTTACGACAACAACATCCATACCTGCAATTGTCGCGCTTGCCGGGTTGGTCCCGTGCGCCGAGTCGGGAACCAGGCAGACTGTGCGCTCGAGATCACCACGGCTTCGGTGCCACGCGCGAATCACCAGAAGCCCGGTGAACTCTCCGTGAGCACCGCTGTTCGGCTGAAGCGTACAACCGTGGAAGCCCGTAATGTCCTTGAGCCACGCAGAGAGCTCTTCGGCGATAATTCTGTATCCACCAGCCTGCCAGGCGGGAGCGTAGGGGTGAATGGACGCGAACTCCGGCCAGGAGACCGGCTCCATGGCCGCTGCAGGGTTCAGCTTCATGGTGCAGCTTCCGAGCGCGATCATCGAGTGTGCGAGCGAAAGATCGCGGTTCTGCAGTTCGGTAATGTAGCGCAGGAGTGCGGTCTCGCTGTGGTAGGTGTTGAACACGCGCTGCTGAAGATACGGAGTGCTGCGCTCGAGGGCGACAGGTGGGCGCCACGCCGTGGAACTCATGCGCTCGGTGAGTCGATCGACGCCGAGCGATATGCCCAGCGCCTCGAGAAGTCGGGACAGCTCTGCCACGTCGGTGCGCTCGTCAAGCGTGATCCCGAGATGCCCGTTCGAGTGCGGTCGGAGGTTGAAGCCCCGTTTCAGTGCGGATGCAAGCAGTCGCTGCTGCGTGATCTCACTGGTCTTCACGAGTACCGTGTCGAAACTTGTGCCTTCGAGGACCGGAAACTCGTTCTCTTTCAGTATGTCTTTCAGCGTCGTCGTCAACAGCGAAATCCGAAGCGCGATGCGGCGCAGCCCCGCAGGGCCGTGGTAGACCGCGTACATAGACGCCATGATCGCAAGGAGCACCTGCGCGGTACAGATATTGCTTGTCGCCTTGTCGCGTCTGATGTGCTGTTCCCGGGTCTGCAGCGCAAGGCGCATCGCAGGGCGGCCCCGGCGGTCAGCGCTGACGCCGACGAGGCGTCCCGGCATGAGCCGCTTGTGCGTCTCCCGAGTCGCCAGGAACGCTGCGTGCGGGCCCCCATATCCGAGGGGCACGCCAAATCGCTGACTGTTCCCGACGACAATGTCAGCACCCCACTCACCGGGCGGAGTCAGGAGGGTCAGGGCCAGCAGATCCGCAGATACGATGGCGAGCGCAGATGCTGCGTGCAGGCTTTCGACAACGCGGCGGTAATCGCGCACCACACCATCTGTTGCCGGGTACGCAAGTATTCCTGCTACATCACCCTGCTTGATCTTCCAGTCTTCTTCCGGGGCCTCGACAAGTTCTATTCCAAGCGGTTCTGCGCGAACCTTGAGGTGCGCGATAATCTGCGGGTGGACGCCGGTGCTGACCCATACCCGCGGAACGTGATCCGTGCCCGACCGTCGCTTTCCCGCGCGAAGCGCCATGACCATGGCCTCTGCTGTGGCGGTCGCCTCGTCGAGCATGGACGAGTTTGCGATCTCCATACCGGTCAGGTCGGTAATCATGGTCTGAAAGTTCAGAAGCGCCTCGAGCCTTCCTTGTGAAATCTCGGCCTGGTACGGAGTGTACTGCGTGTACCATCCCGGGTTCTCGAGAATCATGCGCCGGATAACTGGCGGGGTAATCGTGTCGGCGTATCCCATTCCGATGAGACTTCGCAGCACCCGGTTATGCGACCCGATCGTTTTCAACGATGCCTGCAGTTGTTCCTCGGTCAGCGCCTGAGGAAGATTCAGCGGAGACGGACGGTGAATGCTCTGCGGGATGGTTTCCCGGATAAGCTCTTCCATGGATGATGCACCAATTGCTTCCAGCATGTCCTGCCGCTCTGCCGCGTCGGGTCCGATGTGGCGTCCCGCGTATTCCCGGTGGCGGTCCATGAGTTCGGCAACCGGTGACAGGGTCTGGTACTGCGGCCGGTATACCGGGCCCTTGTGCTGCCGGGCCTTCACGGTACGACTGTGAATCTGTATCTGCAGCGGGGCCGACGAGGACACAGCGCTGTCTACATAGGCGTTGGCAATGAACGCATCTACCGACGGTGCCTTGCCACCGGACACAACGACGCCGACTTCGACACCCGAGTTGTCGAGCACCGGGTAGCCTTCGCGAGGCACCGATGCCTGTTCCATGACCAGTCGGCGAAGCGTACGCCCTGGTTTTTCTTTTTTTCGCGCGAGAATCGCA
>SKKC01000342.1 GCA_007121695.1 Spirochaetales bacterium
ATAGTCGGACAACCTGCGTTACGCTATATATCCAATAACGTAACGGAGGGGGAGCCATGGCTGACGACAGCCACTCGTCTCACGGCCTCGACGAAGAGGCCAGAGAGGAGGTTCGCCGCAGATTCGAGAAGTCTCGCCTCGACTGGAACGACCAGCCCTGCGACGGCTCGGTTGAGATACACGTTTCCGACGACGGCATGGCAGTGTACGCCGACTTTTTCCCTCCTGGTCCCGGCTGCGCCGCAATAACCGTCGATCAGGTGGCAGCCGCAATGGCAGAGCGTGACGTCCACGTGGGCATCGACTGGGACACCATCGCTGTGGCGACCGAGAAATGCAATCTTGATCGTGTAGAACTGCTGATGGTCCGTGTGGCTTCGGGGCAGAAGCCCGTACACGGGCGACCCGAAGTTCTGGTACCCGAGGAATCGGTTCTGCCGGGCCCCGTCTATCCGCGTCCGCGCGCCGACGGATCAATCGATTTCCGGGAGATTTCTCCATACCGCATTGTAAGCGCGGGGGACTGTATCGGTTCGTATCTGGCTGCCCGGGATGGCGTCGACGGCTCGGACGTGCACGGTCAGGCCCTACCGTATTCTGACGAACAACCAACGCATTATGTCGCGGGAGACAACACGCACCGGGACGAGACCGGGCTGTATGCTTCGGTCGACGGCCGGGTCGAGCTCACGGGAAACACCGTCTCGGTGAACCCGGTGCTCCTTGTGGAAAACGACGTCGACTACCACACCGGGCACGTCGATTTTCCGGGTGATGTATACCTGACCGGTGAGGTTCATGACGGCTTCAAGGTACACGCGGAGGGCTCGATCTACGCGAACGCACCGCTCGATGCCACTGATATTGTGTCCGGTGGAGACCTCACCGCCATACAGGGGCTCGTCGGGCGGAAAAATGGTGCAGTGCGTGTCGGGGGCGTTCTGCGCGCAAAATACGTCGAAAACTGTCTCATAGAAGCTGGTTCGGACGTACTTGTCGAACGTGGGATCATGAGGTCTCACCTCTACAGTAGCGGCGTCGTGGCGACAAGCGAGCGCGGCGTAATTCTTGGTGGTCTCATTTTCGCCCAGAACGGTGTGCGAACACGGCAGATTGGAACCGCAACAGGCCCCCCTGTCGTTATTCACTGCGGTGTGAACTACCTGGCCGAACAGAAACTCGATATCCTGCGCGAAAAGGCCGAGCGGCTTACCATGAAACTTCGTGACGTACGGCGGATGATGGCGCATCACCCGTCGGAGAGTCTCGATGCGATGCTGCAGGAGCTGAAGGAAGACCTGTCGCAGACGAACGAAGCGTCGGAAACGCTCCTGTTCGAGCTCGACATGAACGAGGCGGTGCAGGTTATCGCCTCCGGGACGGTCTTTCCGGGTACTACAATCGATATCTGTCATGTATCGTATACTGTAGACAGTGAGATGCACGCGGTTTCCTTCTGTCTTGATAAAACATCAGGCAGAATCTCGGTCGAACGGCTCGATCGACACTGATATGTGAATTGTGCCGTTCCCGAAGTCATGAAGCTGTGATACAACAGGGGTGGAGAACTGTATATGGCAGAAACCTTTGCACAATTGGAACAATTTCTTCTGCAGTTGAACTGGGTTGGTCTTGCCATTGTCGCGATAGCCGGGCTCGTAGTCGCGCTCACGGGGTACCGACTGCGCCTTCTGTTCTTTTTTGTCGTCGGGTTTTACCTCACTGCGCCGCTGGTGGGAACGCTCGTCGCCAGGTTCTTTGATTTTCCCCAGGCGTTCGTCGTGTTTGGCACGATCGGTGGTTTGCTCGGCGGGTTCGTCGCGGTGCGTTTATACTACCTCGCGCTGTTCCTCGTCGGAGTTCCCATTGGTGCGTCGGTTCTGATCGCCATCGCAAGCTCCTTCGTGGGTGCAGGTGACGTTGTCATTATCGTTGCCGCGGTTGTCGGAGCAGTTGTCGGCGGGCTTGTGACCATCGCGCTGGATCGCATTATGGTCATAATCGCGAGCGCGGTACTCGGAGCGGTACACACCGGGGCAGCGCTCGCAAGCGTGGCGTTCCGCATGGTGGAGATGTCGCAGACAGCGTACTATACGACCTTCCTCGGCATATCGGCTGTTGTACTCGTGCTGGGTATTATTTATCAGTCAACGGCCTATCCGAAACGCGCCTACGTATTCGGGCCGAAGATGTACGCGGATCAGCGTGCATACGGCGATTCGGTGTCACGCCAGTACAGTAGAGGTTCGCGGCGGTAGGGCCGTTTCGAACACCGAAAACCAGTTCAGAATACCAGCTAGGCAGTACCTGTAAGCACACGCGCCCTGCGCAACGCATCTTCGAGCGTATCACACACGTTGTCCCCGCCAATCTGGTCGTACAGTCCCGACTTTCGGAGGGCTCGCTCCGGCTGGGGCTGCAGCCGTGCCAGAATGATGTGCCCTCCGTGTGTCCGCGCGTCGTTCGCCAGATCTTCGAGCAGCCTGAGCCCCGTCATGTCAAGCGCGTTGACGCTCCGCATGCCAAGAATCCGCACCTTCGGCCGCCGTTGTATCAGCAGCATTGCGTTACGAAACTTCTCTGCTGCGCCGAAAAAGAACGCACCGTTAATTTCGTATACTTCCACGTCCTTCGGGATTGCCCGCGAGGTCGTGCGCACGTTGATATCCGCCTGTTGCAATTCTTCGTAGCGCTGCTGCCTGCGTTCGGAACGGAGTACCGTTACCTGCGATACCATGCTCATTCGCCGCATGAACAGGAAGGACGCAAGCACCATGCCGACCTGAATCGCGACCGACAGATCAATAATGACCGTAAGCGAGAAGGTCGTAAGCAATACGACCATGTCGCTCTTCGGGCCACGTACCATTGCGCGAAAGGATCGCCATTCAGCCATGTTCCACGCGACAACAGCGAGGACAGACGCAAGCGCGGCAATGGGAATGAACGATGCAAGAGGCGCGAGCGCGGACATAACCAGCAGCACGAACGCAGCATTCATGACCGCGGCAACCGGCGTGCGGCCTCCGTTTCGGGCGCTCGTCGCAGTGCGGGCAATCGCCCCCGAGGCGGGTATGCCGCCAAACAGCGTCACGGCCACGTTTGCAAGGCCTTCACCCACCAGTTCCGTGTTCGGATCGTGGCGTTCACCTATCATGCCGTCGGCGACCATGGCCGTAAACAGACTCTCGATTGAACTTAGCAGAGCAATCGTAAACGCAGGCACCATGAGTTCCTGCACCAGCGCGAAACTGATGGAAGGAAACCCGTACCACTGGAGCCCTCGAGGCAGCGACCCGAAGCGAGATCCGATGGTAACCACTGGAAGATCGAACAGAGCTACGACCGCCGTGACGCCAATAATCGCGATCAATGCGCCGGGAACCCGTTGCGAAACCCGTTTCCACAGAATAAGAACCGATACCGTAGTAAGCGAAACAAGTGTATCTGCAACCGAAACGCTTCCGAGGCGTTGTGCGTAGGTAAGGAGTCGGGTCGGCGCATCCGGTGGAGCTTCAAGCATCGAAATACCAAGCAGGTCGCCAAGCTGGGATACAAGAATTACCGTGGCGATTCCCGAGGAAAAGCCGATGACGACAGGATAGGGCACGTACTGTATGATCTTACCGAGATTCGCAAATCCCATGATGACCATCATGACGCCGGCCATTGCCGTTGCGAGCGCAAGCCCCGCGTAGCCGTACTGTGCTCCTATGGCGTAGCTGATCACGACAAAGGTACCGGTCGGACCGGACACCTGTACGCTTCCCCCACCGAACAGGGCGACAACCACCCCCGCGATTACGGCGGTCGCGAGTCCCTGTTCGGGGCCTACCCCGGAGGCAACGGCGACGGCTATGGACAGGGGAACGGCGATTACCCCGACAATGAGACCAGAGAGACTGTCTCCACCGAACCTTTGCAGATCGTAGCCGGGCATTCCCTTGAGAATGCGGGGGCGAATATTCACACGTCTGTGATATCGTTCAGAAGCCTCTGTGTCAACGCTGCCTGACAGCGATAATCCCTAACCGAATTTTCACATAATAGTTATTGGTGTCACGGGACTGTGCCTTTACACTGTTTTCATGGAATGGCACAGCGTAGATGAAAAAGTATGGGGTCGGAGTCTGGCCCTTCTCGAAGACAGCGATCTGGCGAAGACAGTCACGAGGGTATACCCGGGTACACGCAGATACGATGCTGTGGTTCGCCTTCGGTATCAGGGGCTCGCGGAGACCGGGTTTATTGATACGGCGACCATGAAGCCGGACTGCATGCGTCTCGCCCGGGATTTTGATTCAGTCATTCTTGCAGCATTCGATGGTCCGACCTGTATGGCGACACTCACGCTGAACACAATTACCGATACGCATTCCGGGCTTGCCATGGAACTCGAGAAGAAGGCGTCGGTTCCGCATCCGTTTTTTCGCAGCCGAAAAACGCTTGAGTTTACAAAGTTCGTTATTGCCCCGGCATACCGCAATACCCGTATCGGAATGTATATGTACGAAGTCTCGGCAATTATCAGCCGTGTCCTCGACAAGCCGCATTTCTGGCAGGTCGGACGCGACGACGAGCGCGATGTCTTTGTTCGCTCGCGCGCCGGGTTTGATTATTCAGATAACTATCGTTTTACCGACGTCAGCCTGAACAATATGGTATCGTGTATCGGGTACATGCATTTTCCTTCCGTACTTGCCAACCCGAATGTCTCGCGAGTGTTCAGACGCATGTTTGAAGCGGTCCTCACAATCCCGGAGGAGACCCTGTGTCAGACGCAGCTTCTCGAGCATACGGCCTGAGTCGGGAAACGAAGGGCTCTGTAGCCCTCCGTCGGGCACCGGTCGATGTGCCCCGTCCCCGGTGGTGGGTTATTTTTCTGTTGCGAATACTGTTAGGGCTCTATCTCCCCCGAGCCTATAGACTCGTCGTACGCGGTGACCGGCAGGCGATGAAGCGTCGGGGTCCGTTCATTCTCGTTGGAAACCACCAGAATTTCCGGGATCCGTTTCTTGTGGGGCTTCACATGCGGGAAGTGCCCCAGTTTGTGACTTCCGACAACATTTTTCGCGGCGGATTCTTCAGTCGTGTCATGACAGGCGTCGGCTCGATCCCCATCTCCAAATACATGCGCAACAGCGATACCATCCGAATGATTTCAGGTGTGTTGAATCGGGGAGGTGTCGTCGGTATGTACCCCGAGTCTGACCGGACCTACGACGGACGGTCGCTTCCCGTGCGTCCTGAAGTCGTAAAACTGATTCGTATGATGCGTGTTCCCGTTATCGGCGTGCACCAGCGGGGCGGATTCCTGAGCGGGCCCAAGTGGGGGCCGCATCGGCGTAGAG
>SKKC01000315.1 GCA_007121695.1 Spirochaetales bacterium
AACGATTAAAAAACGTACCTGCAAGTGGACCCGGGTGAGGTGGAAGGGTATTTCAGGAAAAATTCGTTTGTAGTTGCTTTTAATTACTGTGTGTATTCGGTATGTTTAGCGTACGTGTAAGGATTGGTGTGTATGCAAGATATTTTTGAGCGGCTTGCAGGACGAAAGATAAACGGTGTGCGGGTTGTCCCGCTTATGACCAAGATCGTGTTTATCTTTGCGGTGTTTCTGCTTGTATCCAATTTTTTCTCCAACTACATCAATCTTGTGCTGAACCGTGGTGAGCAGACGAGATTGCTGAATCAGATTCTCGTGAAGGACCTGAACGACCTCCACGTCTTTGCAAGCCGGCAGCTGGATCTGCTCGCGTTCACCGGGGACGAAGCAGCGGCAGTCTCCAATATGCGATCGAGCGCGGCTCAGCGCTTCGAACTCGACGGTAGCGTGGCGCTCTCGGTTCGTCCCGATGGATCGTTTTTAATGTTCGAAGGTGCCGTCGAGCCACCCGACTCCTTCGACCCCGCGGCGCTTGACCAGATGAATACACGCCGTGCTGATGATTCGCTTGACGGCAGCTTTCAGTTCCAGATAGACGGAGTTCCGCATCTTGGTGTGTACCGCTGGCATGCCGAGTGGAACGCGTACTTCGTTCGGGCCGAACAGGAGGGAGAGTTTCTTGCGAGTTCGCGCAGAATCTTCGCTCAGGTTTCAGCGCTTATCGTACTCATTACGCTTGTCTGCCTTGCTGTCGGTATCTTCCTGATTCGCTACATACTCCGGTTCGTTCCCATGATAACGCAGGCGATAATGGCCATGCAGGATTCACAGGAACTCAAACAGCTCGATATGTCGGATGCCCCCAACGACGACGTAACCTACCTGGGGCTGGCGTTTAACAGTCTTGCGGGAACAATCGACAACCTCATGGGCATCTTCAAGAAGTTTGTCGCGAGAGACGTCGCGGCGAAAGCGTATCGGGAACGGGAGATCCGGCTGGAGGGAACGCAGCGGGAACTGACTATCCTGTTTACCGATATACGCAGTTTCACGTTCATGACCGAGACCCTCGGTACGGATATCATCAAACTCCTGAACCTTCACTACGATCAGTCGATCCGCCACATACACGATCATAATGGTGATATAGGGTCGATCATTGGTGACGCGCTGCTCGCGGTGTTCGGAACCATGGGTACAGACGAAAATAAATCCTACCAGGCGATTCGCGCCGCGTATCTGCTCCATGATGTTGCTGCGTCGCTCCGGCGAAAAATGCAGGAGAAGCGCGAAGAGATTATTCGCCGACGCGGGTCTCTTACCGAAGCAGAAGAGCGGGTATACGAGGCCGTACTCATAGAAATTGGTGTTGGCATAGATGGCGGGCTCGTATTCTACGGGAACATCGGAAGCGATGAACGAATGGTGAACACCGTCATTGGCGATAACGTCAATTCGTCCTCACGCCTTGAAGGCCTGACCCGGTTTTACCACGTCCCGGTCATAACCAGCGAGTACGTGAAAGACGAAGCCGAGAAAGACTACGCGGACTACGTGTTCGTAGAACTTGATAGCGTGCAGGTAAAGGGCAAGACGCAGGGGAAGCGAATATTCTGGCCAATAGAGCGGGACAGGATAGATGAAACGTTTGAGAAAGATATAGAGGCCTACACCGAAGGTCTTCAACTCTATTACGACGGTAAGTGGGCGGATTCAACGCGAGCGTTCAAACGGTGCGGACTGAAAGTCGCGGATGTGTTTGTGCGGCGAATGAATGGCCAGCGTGCTCCGAGGAACTGGAATGGCATATGGACAATGACGGAAAAGTAACTGACCTTGTCGAGCAGAGCAAATCGGTATTCCTCAGCGATGCAGTCCAGGACTTCAGGCGGCGGCAGGCACAGTACGATCTGGGCAGCGAGTTCGCGAAAACCCGAAAGAACCGAACCGCTCTGGTGCCCGGCGTTATTGTTTCGATGGTGCTGGTGTTCTCGATTGTCGCCTTTGCGATTAACTTCACGATAGAACGCAGTACCGAAATTGCCGGAATAGAAACAGCAGGTTTCGACCAGGTGAATCTCCGCGATGTTCTGCAGGCCTGGCTGCGAACCGAACAGCGTATACAGGAAATAGATCAGGAAATCGGGCAGCTGACCCTCGAGCGCGACGAACGGATCGATCTGGTGAGGAGTCGCTTCGAACGGGAACGGCGTCTCGCTCGCCTTCGAGCAGATGCAGGGCTCGTTGTCCTCGGACCGGAACTTCTGCGGATTAACCAGGCAATGGAAACCGAGTTGCAGGAGATACGGCTTGCGTATACCGGGCGCCTTGAGGCGCTTGCGACCGAGCGCGAGGACATTCTCTCCCGCCGTGAGCGCGAGTTCGACGCGGCGCAGGTCGAAATAGCTCTTGAACGACGTGAAATACTCGACGATCAGCGACGGCTCTTTGATCTGGAGCTTCAGCGCCAGCAGGAGTTCCTGACTGAACGGGTGGATACGCTCCGCTCGGCGTATCGCGACGAGCTGTCGGCGTTCGGCGCCCATCGGGATCAGGTAGAGCTGACGCTGCGACAGCAGTTTACCGACGAAATCGCACGGATTGTTTCGGAGCACGAGTCTGAAATCGAGGCGCTGATCGCGCTGTACAATCCCGATTTTTCGGACGAAAACGTCGCCCGACTGCTCGACGAAGCGCTGTTTGAGGCGCCGGACGAGACGGACGACGTTTTTGGACAGGCGCTTGCAGGCCGAGGCCTTGTGAGTGACGCAGAAATTCGCGCCATTCAGACCGGGGTTTTTGAACTGAACGAGATCGTAGAGCGGCTTCGGGAGATTCCCTACGAAAACAGCGTTCCCGATGCGCTCGATCAGATTCTGTCGAGGTCACAATCACTCGTGGTGACGCTCAACCGTCTCGGTGGCGAGCTTGCAGAGTCGTTCGAAGGCGCCCTTCGTACTGCCTCCGCCGAGCGCGATGCGGCGGGCAGGGAACTCGCAGAAACCGAACAGCAACTTCGCGACGTTCGCGCCCGACTCTCGCAGGTCGAGTCTGCCGCAGAGGCCCGCATAGCTCGCGAGACAGAGGAACTGAGATCCCAGCTCGATCAGTTCGAGTATGCCTTCGGTGGCCTGATTCAGGACGATCGGGAAGACGGGTACATTGTGGATCCACGGGATCCTGACCGCATACACGTATACCTGGATCCCAGCCGTGATGTGACTGCGGGCATTCGGGGATTCGTGTTCCGGGAACCCGAGGGCCTCGTCGGTGAAGTGGAGTTCTTTGAAACTTCGATCGGGTTTCGCGCCCGGTTGCTATCGCTTGCCGACAATCGTACGATTCGCCCGTTTGATCGCGTGCTTCTCGACATAGCGCGGGGTGCGGAATGACCAACAGGAATAGACAGAGGTGAAACATATGCGTCAGCACATAGCCGTTAGCGTTTTTTTGATCGCAGTTGCGCTTGCTCCCCTGCAGGCACAAACCGCGGATCGGGCTGCCGCGGTCGGGTTACGGGTCGTCAGCGAGACGGTAGACGGGGGAATCTCTCGGTTCCGTATCGAAACTGCTACCGGGCTGACGATCGACGTTCGAAACGACCGGGTCGCAGCCCTCTCGGTGCAACAGGTCGCGATTGTCGACGTGATTGGAACCATATCCGGTAATCTCGAAACTCTTGATGTAGAACGACTCACCATGACCTTCAGCGGTAACTCAGCAGACGTAGCGCTTATTCCGTCACGTTTCGTGTTCGAGGGAGTGAACCTGCTGCCCCATGTGCCGGCTGGCCTATGGTTTCGGTTTGATCAGGTTCTTGAGTACGATTTTCGGGTCAGGGTTGGCGAGTTTTTCCTCCGATTGCGGGGCCAGTACATAGACGAGCAACAGTTCGCCAACAGGGTCCTGCGCGCGGTGCAGGATCCTATCGCATTTCTCGAGAGCCTGCGCCCCGAGATTATCGCCGATCGCCTGAACGAACTCGATGAACTGACATCCACACTTACGGGTCTGATAGAAGATCTGATGGCAGACGTCGACAGACTGACACACGAAAACCGGGAACTCGAAGATCGGCTTGCCGACCAGCAGCAGCGGCTCGAAGATGTCATCGCCGAGCGCGACGAAGCGCTCGATGTTCTGCGAAGCGGTACGCTTGCCGTCGCAAACCAGAGTTTCTTCGGACGCCTGCGTGCGATCGATCCATCTGTGGTTCAGGCCGTTGTGACGACGCGACAGGAGCATCCCGAGTTTACACAGGCGGAGATACGGTCGGCGGCATCCGAAGCAGGATTCTCCGCCAGCCGGTCAGAGGTTGCAGCAATACTGGCTGTGTATTTTGGCGAGGTCGAGTAAGGCGGACGCCTCCGCAGCGCTACCCGTCACGATCTTTCCCCGGTATTGATTATTGGGGGAAGACTCTATACCATACAGCGCAATCAGCGATACCGCACGACTACAAATCAAGCATACTATATTAAACGAAACACGCAGCATTTCGCATAAGGGGTCGAGGTGATATGAGTTCACTGCTAGAGAAACGACGTAATATTGGAATTAGCGCACACATTGACTCGGGCAAGACAACGCTTACCGAGCGCATTCTGTTTTACTGCGAGAAGATTCACGCAGTTCACGAGGTGCGGGGAAAAGACGGTGTCGGCGCTACCATGGATTCCATGGAACTTGAGCGTGAGCGAGGCATCACCATTGCCAGCGCTTCTACGAACGTAACCTGGAAAGGTCATCCCGTTAACATTATCGACACGCCCGGACACGTTGACTTTACCATTGAAGTCGAGCGGGCGCTACGCGTGCTCGACGGCGCGATCCTCGTGCTGGACTCCGTTGGTGGTGTGCAGAGTCAGACCATCACGGTCGACCGGCAGCTGGGTCGGTATTCGGTGCCGTTCGTGGCCTTTGTCAACAAATGTGACAGGACCGGTGCAAATCCTCGCAGGGTTGCCGACCAGTTGAAAGAGAAGCTCGGCCATAACGCGGTAATGGTACAGTTACCGATTGGTCTCGAGGACAAGTTCGAGGGAGTAATTGACCTTATCTCCATGAAGGCCGTGTATTTCGATGGCAACGCCGGCGAAATCGTCAGGGAAGAAGAAATACCGGCAGAACTACGTGCCGAGGCAGAGGAACGTCACGAAGCCCTCCTCGACGCGGCAAGCATGTTCAGCGACGAACTCGCTGAAGCCTACCTCGAAGGGGAACATACCATAGAACAGGTGCTTACTGCCGTTCGTGCCGGTGTCCTGAAACGGGAACTGCTTCCGGTGTTCATCGGATCCGCCTACAAGAATCGCGGGGTACAACCCCTTCTCGAT
>SKKC01000192.1 GCA_007121695.1 Spirochaetales bacterium
AAAAAGAGCGGGTTTATTCTTGGCGATGTGCCTCCGTCACCTCGCGGAAAGAAAGTGCTGGAGGACTCTGCGGAAGAGGCTCGCCTTCTTGGCCACGAGTACATTGGCACCGAGCATCTGCTCCTTGCCTGCGCGCGGGAAGAAGACGGCGAGACCGCGCGAATACTCGCCGATTTTGACGTGAACGTCGATCGTTTGCGTCAGGAGATTGCCGAACTGTCCGGGACGTCTCCGGCTGCGAGTGCCTCAGGCATGCGTTCCTCGTCACAGGGGAAGCGGAAGCCAGGCGCAAGCGGCCAGAAGAAGAATACACCGACCCTCGACGAGTTCGCCCGCGATCTGACCGCGTACGCCAGCTCGGGGAAACTCGATCCTGTCGTGGGACGATCGCGCGAGATACAGCGCGTCATACAGATTCTCGCTCGCCGCAGCAAGAACAACCCCGTGCTCATTGGAGAGCCTGGAGTCGGAAAAACGGCAATCGTCGAAGGGCTGGCCCTGCAGATTACCGACGGCAGCGCGCCCGAGGTTCTCGCGGGCAAGCGGGTTCTGACGCTGGACCTCGCGTCGCTTATCGCCGGTACGAAGTATCGCGGTGAGTTTGAAGAGCGGCTCAAGCGGGTCATGAAAGAAATCACGAATGCCGGTAACATAATCATGTTCATCGACGAGCTGCATACCATCATTGGTGCAGGTGGTGCCGAGGGTGCGATTGACGCTTCGAACATGCTGAAACCGGCACTCTCGCGTGGCGAAATACAGTGTATCGGTGCAACGACTCTGAACGAGTACCGCAAGTATGTGGAAAAAGACGCTGCGCTCGAACGTCGTTTTCAGACGATATTCGTGGAGGAACCCAGCGTCGAAGAAACCGTGGAAATCCTGCGCGGTATAAAACAGCAGTACGAGGATCATCACAACGTCAGTTACACACCCGGTTCGCTCGAAGTGAGTGCTACGCTGTCGCGACGCTACATAACGGATCGCTATCTTCCCGACAAGGCGATCGATCTGATAGACGAGGCAGGAAGCCGGAAGCGGATTCACAACAGCGTCCGGCCCACCGAGCTCGCCGAACTCGAACAGACGATAGAACGCCTCTCGCAGGAAAAACTGGCACTGGTGAACAGCCAGAACTATGAACGTGCCGCCGCGGTGCGCGATCAGGTCCGGGAGCTGAAAGAGCGCGTTGAAACCATGCGCAGCGAATGGAAGGTAACGCTCAAGACAGAACACAATGTCGTGGATGCCGAGGATATTCATTACGTTATTTCCGACATCACGGGCATTCCCCTGCAGCGCATCGCTCAGAGCGAGCAGGAGAAACTTCTTCACGTGGAAGAAGAACTGCATAAACGGGTAATTGGGCAGGACGACGCGATCCGTGTAATTGCGGGCTCGATTCGTCGCAGTCGCACCGGGCTCAGCTCGCCGAACAGGCCCATGGGTGGCTTTGTGTTTCTTGGTCCCACAGGAGTCGGCAAGACGCTCCTCGCGAAGACGCTCGCCGAGTTCATGTTCGGCAGCGCCGATTCACTGGTTCGTATCGACATGAGCGACTTTATGGAGAAGCATAATGTCAGCCGGCTCGTTGGCGCTCCTCCCGGCTACGTCGGATACGAAGAGGGCGGTCTCCTGACCGAACGTATCCGTCGAAAACCGTACAGCGTGGTACTGCTCGACGAAATCGAGAAGGCGCACCCGGATGTATTCAATCTGCTGCTGCAGGTTCTCGAAGAGGGGGAGCTACAGGACAATCTCGGACACAAAGTCAGTTTCCGTAACACCATCCTCATTATGACCAGTAATGCGGGTGCCCGGGAGATCAGCCGCGACAGCATGGTCGGGTTCCAGAGCGGAGACGACACTCTGCTCGATTACCGCGAAATCAAGGCCTCGGCCATGAACGAACTGAAGCGGTTTTTCCGGCCCGAGTTCGTGAACAGGGTAGACGAAATAGTGGTATTCCACAGCCTCTCGCGCGATCACGTACGGAGCATTCTTGATTTCGAGCTTGCAGAGGTGCAGACACGCCTTGTGGAAAAGGAACTGATTCTCGAAGTGAAGCAGAGCGCCAAGGACTTCCTGATAGATCAGGGCTACGAGGCGAAGTACGGTGCCCGCCCGCTCAGGCGCACCATTCAGCGCGAAATCGAAGACCCGCTTTCAATGGAGATCCTGAAGGGGCGCTTCGAACCGGGAGATCACATTATCGTGTACCTCAGAAGCGGAGCGATTACGTTCAAGCAGGGCCCACGAAAAATAGAGGAAAAAGCACTGGAGCTTGCCGCAAGCGGCAGTAGCAGTGTGAACTGAGGTTTCAGGGAGCGGAGTCCGTCCATTCGAGCATTCGGCGGACTCCTTCCCGTTCCGATTCACCGAACCGGATTCGTAGCCGGTCTTCGTTTCCCTCGAGAACAATCTCAAAGAACTCAGCGTCAATGGCCCGTGAGATAAACCTGCGCGTATCGTCGTCGACTGGTATGCTGACCGTTTCCCGATACTGTCGCCCATCGCGTTCCCGCCGCACCGTATCGTCGGGGAACCCGTACCGATCGCGGTCGCCGTTTACCCGCATTTCCATTGCACGCAGGTCAAAGGGTTGCAGCGTGCGTGGACGAACGATCTCGATGGCGGCGATCAGCGTGCCCGACGCCCGCACCGAGTCGTTGCGTATTTCCTGGAACAGATACACCACATCGCCGTTCCACGGATTCCGCAGCGAGTCGTATACGTGCATTGTGTTGGGCGTCACATCGACGCTCAGCACCGGGATGCCGCGAATCGCCGCTTCTCGCAGACCGGGTGGTGGTGTGCGCTGCACACGTTCGACCTCGGCAAAAGGAGGTGGCTCGCGACGTACGTGCCGTTCAGGATTAACCCTGAGTATTCGCAGGCGTTCCGCGGTATCGTCGGGAAGCGCCTGAATAATCGAGTTTGCAAGTCGCGCTGCGGCGTTTGCGTCGGCGTAACGTCCCTGCAGCAGGTACTCGCGTGCCTGCCGGGTTAACTCGTGGGCTTCCTCGACCCGTGCTCGCAGATGCTCTGCGTCGTCTGCAGCATACGTAAGCGTTCCAACACACGCGAACAGGAGGAGCGGGCACAGGATAGTTACGGAAGATCGGTGCAGTCGTGTCACGCGGGTAGTGTGCTATCGAACGCGTCCGTGAATCAAGTCGGCAGCGTGACAGGACAGCCCGGTACTTTTCTGATACTATCCGCGGTGATCATGGCACGAACAGCAAAGAAAGAACCGGCGAAAAAAAGTTCCCGCGATCCGGCGGTGTACGACGAAAGCAAGATCAAGACGCTCAGCTCACTCGAGCACATCCGGCTTCGAACGGGTATGTACATCGGTCGACTCGGCGATGGCACGAATCCCGACGACGGTATATATGTCCTGCTGAAGGAAGTAATCGATAACTCGGTCGACGAATTCATTATGGGCCATGGCAGCAGGATAGAGATTTCCATTGATCACGAGACTGTGGAGGTCCGCGACTACGGGCGGGGAATCCCGCTTGGCAAGATCGTGGAGTGCGTCAGCGTCATAAACACAGGTGCAAAGTACAGCGACGAGGTTTTTCAGTTTTCTGTCGGTCTGAATGGTGTTGGCACCAAGGCCGTCAACGCCCTCTCGACACAGTTTCGAGTGCGGGCGGTACGGGATGGTTCCTACGCAGAAGCGTATTTCGAGCGGGGAACACTGAAGAAACAGACCAAGGGAAGCGCGGGGCGGGAACGAAACGGAACCTGCATAACCTTCACGCCGGACACGAACATTTTTGGCGACTACCGGTACAACTACGAGTACATAGAGCAGCGGTTGTGGAACTACGCCTATCTGAACAGTGGTCTTACGCTCGTGCTCTCGTCGAAGGGGATTGGCGCCTCTGCGTCCAAGCAGACATTCGAGAGCAGGAACGGCCTGCTCGATCTTCTGTCCGCCGAAGTCGGCGAGGAAGCAATGTACGACATCGGCTATTACCGCGGCGATCGTATCGAACTGAGTTTCACACACACCGACAATTACGGAGAAACCTACTTCAGTTTTGTGAACGGTCAGTATACCTCCGACGGCGGAACGCATCTGTCGGCTTTCAGGGAAGGGATTCTGAAAGGCGTCAACGAGTTCTACAAGAAGCAGTACAACGGTGTTGATGTTCGCGAGGGAATTGCGGGCGCTATCGCCGTGAAACTCGCAGCTCCCATCTTCGAGAGCCAGACGAAAAACAAGCTCGGGAACACGGAGATACGCGGCTGGATCGTCGGTGAAGTGAAGTCGGCCGTTGTTGATTTCCTGCATCGCAACAAGGCGGCTTCAAAGCGGGTACTCGACAAGATCGCAAACAACGAACGCCTGCGAAAAGAGCTGCAGGCCGTCAAGAAAGACGCCAAAGAGAACGCCCGAAAGATCGCACTGAAAATACCGAATCTAAAGGACTGCAAGTTTCACCTCCAGGATGGAGCCAAAGGCGCCGACTCCACGATATTTATAACCGAAGGACAAAGCGCGTCCGGCAGCATGGTCAGCGCACGCGACGTATATACGCAGGCGATCTTCAGCCTTCGCGGCAAACCTCAGAATGTGTTCGGACGGAAACGGGCAGACCTGTACCGCAACGAAGAGCTGTACAACATGATGATGGCGCTCGGCATAGAGAACAGCGTTGAAGAGCTTCGATACGCTCGTGTCGTGATCGCGACCGACGCCGACCACGATGGCTTTCACATCAGGAATCTTCTTCTGACGTTTTTTCTGAACTATTTTGAGGAAATCGTACTCGCCGGGCATATCTATATTCTGGAGACTCCATTGTTCCGCGTACGAAACAAAAAAGAGACCCGCTACTGTTACAATGCGAAAGAGCGGGATCAGGCACTATCCGATATCAGAAACCCTGAAGTGACGCGATTCAAGGGCCTCGGAGAAATATCACCGAAAGAGTTCGGTCAGTTTATTGGCGACGATATGCGGATCGTAAAGGTGAGTCTCAAGAGCATAAAGAGCATTCGCGAGACGCTTACCTTCTACATGGGCAAGAACACTCCGCAGCGGCGCGATTTCATTATGGAGAATCTGGTTTAATCCCATGGCATACGTGAACACGCTCTTCAACAGTAACTTTCTGGAATACGCGAGCTACGTAATCAAGGACCGTGCAATCCCCCACATAGATGACGGCCTGAAGCCGGTACAGAGACGCATTCTTCACAGTCTGTTCGAGATAGATGATGGCAAATTTCATAAGGTTGCGAACGTGGTCGGACACTGCATGAAGTATCATCCGCACGG